>NZ_JAEPIV010000010.1:0-187935 GCF_016632405.1 Azospirillum aestuarii | reverse complement strand
TGCATGCTGGTCATCATCGGCGCCACGCCAGAGGGCAAGAAGGAGTTAATCGGCTTCCAGGTCGTCCTCCCTGATTTGTTGGTCTGATTTGATGGCCTGTAAGCAGCCCATTCATGGTGATGGCTGATCAGGACCTGTGCGTTCCCTCGCCCGTCGCCTTTGAAGAAGGCGCTGTGTCTACGGGGCGTGCGCTGAACGCCGGCATTGTTCTTATTAAAGAACTAAGTGCCCATATAGGAACAATCTAGCGGCAGCGGTCCGATGATGCAAGCGTTATGTCTGGAGAAATCCGTCGGCATCGGCCATGCGGTGCCAGCCTGCGGTGTCCTCGGATGCGTGCGCCGGCCTTGGCACGATGACATTCCTGGTTTTTATAGGTAAACTCGGTTCATAAATTGCGCCGAGCGCGCAGGGAGCGTCCGCTCCGAATACGGGGACTGACATGGCCAAGTCGGCATTGCGCGTGTTGGAAATTATGGAATTCGTCGCGAGCAGCAAAAGCGGCAGCGCAACCCATACGGAGATATCCCAGGCGCTAGGCATTCCGAAGAGCAGCCTGACCGGTCTGCTGCGGGACCTCCAGCGGCCGGGCTATCTGCAATTGGACCGGGAGACCGGACGATTTTCCATAGGGTCGCAGGTCATGTTCCTCGCCCATGCCTATATCAAGAACCTGAACATCGTCCGGGTCGGGGCGCCGGTCGTGCACCAGCTGTTCCTCGATTTGAACGAATACACGACGATGGCCATTCCCAAAGGCGACAACGTAGTCGTCGTTTGTTCGGAAACGCTGCCGTCGCCGCTGGCGCACTCCCTCAACATCGGAGAGCATCTGCCCATGCTGACCAGCGCTCTGGGGCGGGCGATCCTGGCTTTCGTCGATGAGGGCGAGCGCGAAACGTACCTGAAGCATTACAAGCCGGTCGCCCATACCGAATTCACCAAGACCGACATTGGCGACATCCGCCGCGAACTCGCCGCCATCCGGGAAAGCGGTCTGGCCTACGTGCGCGAGGAATTTCGCCCCGGCATCACCGGCTATGCGGCGCCGGTGTTCAACATCAACGGACGCCCGATCGCCTCCATCGGCGTCGCGCTGCCGACCGCACGCATCGCGCCGGAGCACGAGACGCGCATCTGCACACTCCTGCTGGAGCGGACGACCGCCTTGTCGAAACGACTGGGTGCCAAACTGCAAGCCTCGCCGGCGGAGTTGTTCAAGGAAGACGAAGACGATGAGGTGGAGGACGCCGAGGCGTAACTGCGGCGCCCATCCAGTCGTCAGACGTGCGGCTCGAAGCGCACCAGGGTCAAATCGGGCCGCACCGGATCGAAGCGGGCGCGGACCGGCAGGCCGATGCTAGGAGATTTGCCCGGCGAAGCCACGAAATTGCTCATGACCCGAATCCCCTCGCGTAGTTTCACCTGGATCACGGTGTAGGGCAGGGCCGCCTGGAAGGCCGGCCAGTAGGCCTTGTGGAACATGCAGAAGGATTCTATCACGCCAAGGCCACTGGCCTCGATCCAGTCTCCGCCGACATGGTGGCAGTGTGCGCAGGATCGTGCCGCGGGGAACCGGCAGCGTCCGCATGCGGGGCAGCGTTGAATCAGCAGCACGCTCCGTCTGGCTGCTTCCCAATGCGGGCGGTTTGCCGGATCGTCGGGCGGCATCGGAACGTCGATCATGCCGGTGTCCTCCCGTAGATCACCGAGGTCACCACCGGAGAGGCGGCCATGTACTGGATGGCGTGGGGGGTGCGGATCTGCCGCTCTCCACACTGGCCGCGCAGTTGCCGCACAGCTTCGACGTTGAGGCCCCACCCCTGCAGGTAGGATTCCGACAGGTGGCCGCCGCTGGTGTTGGCCGGAAAGGCGCTCTCCAGCCGAAGATGGCCGTCGGCGATCCAGCGCCCACCTTCGCCTTGCGGGCAGAATCCGAAGCCTTCCAGGGTGAACAGCACCGTCGGCGTGAAGTTGTCGTAGATCATCAGCCCATCCATGTCCTGCGGGCCGAAGCCGGCCATGGCGTATACGTCCTTTGCCACCGCTTGCATGGGCGCGGCCCAGAAGTCTTCAGGAGGGAAACTGGACCCGGTGAAGGAGGAGGCCTGCGAAGCGCCGCGGATATAGACCGGCGGTTGCCGCAGGTCCCGGGCGCGTTCAGCGGAGGTGATGATCATTGCCACGGCGCCGTCGTTGATCAGGCAATAATCGAACAGCCGCAGCGGTTCGCAGATGAACCGTGCCGCGAGATAGTCGTCAAGGCTGAAGGGCTGGCGCTTCACCGCGCCGGGATTAAGGCTGGCGTGTCGGCGAAAAGTCACGGCGATTTCGCCAAGCTGTTCGGGCGTCGTGCCGTAAAGATGCATGTGTCGCTGCATCATCAGGGCATGGAACGCGCCCGGCGACGTCATTCCATAGGGTGCCCAATGTGCGTCGGTGGTGCCGTACGCCCCCGCGGCACCGCCGTACCCGCTGGCGTCGCCGCCGTAGGTGGTGCCTGCCGAAGCGCCGTCGTTGGCGTAGACCAGTGCGACGGTATCGACGGTGCCACTCGACACCAGCAGGGCCGCGGTCTGGATGCAGACACCGGAAAAACGGCCATGCCCGGGTGTGGCGAGCGTATAGCGCGGGTCGATGCCGCAGAGTTCGGCGAAACGGCCGTAGCTGGGAATGCGGTTGACGATCAGGCCGTCGAGATCCGCATGGGTGAGCCCGCAATCGTCCAGCGCCTCGCGCAGAGCCCATTGCCCGAGGTCATAGGCATCGAGGTCGGGAAATCTGCCGTAACGGGTGGTGCCGACGCCCGCCACGGCGGGAGGGTACATCTCCGATCTGTTCATGACCTTCACTCAGCAGGATAGAGGCGTTTCGGGCAGGCCGGCCACATCGAGCCGAACGGCCCACAGTCCGCCGGCCTGCGGCATGGCCCGCGCGTTCCCCTCGATGCCCCGTCGCGCACTGGTGATGTAGAGGACCCGCAGATCGTCTCCTCCGAAGGTGCAGCTCGTCGGGTGCTCGACGGGCAGGGCTGTCCGCGAGGCAAGCGAGCCGTCCGGGCGGAAGCGATGCACGGCGCTGCCGCCGAAAGCGGCGATCCAGATATGCCCGGCCGCGTCGACCGTCAGCCCGTCCGGAACACCCTCACCATCGAGCGTGGTGAACAGCTGGCGCGTCCCGATGGCGCCGCTGACCGGGTCACGATCGTACTTGTAAACGTGCTTGGATCTGGTTTCGGCGAAGTACAAAGCCCGTCCGTCCGGACTCCAGCCCAACCCGTTGGACAGCACAAAGCCCTCGTCCATCGGCTGCAACCCGGAATCCGCTCCGTCATCCGGCGTAAATCGGTAGAGCCGGCCAATCGGGCTTTTCAGCGCGCGGTCCATGCTGCCGACCCACATTCTTCCATCCGGAGCCACCTTGCCATCGTTGAAGCGTTCTTCTCCAAGGTCGAGCCCGTGTGTCTGCCCGATTGCGGCACCGGGCGGCGGTGCGTCGATCAGGGCATAGCCACGGCGGAACAGGATCAGGAGGCCGCCGGAGCGGCGCAAGGCTATGGCGGCCGGCGGCTTCGACAAGGGCCAGTTCTCCGACGCTCCGGTGGCGGGGTCGAAGCGCCACAGCGTCGGCCGGGCAACGTCGATCCACCATAGTCGACGGGTGGTCGGGCACCAGATCGGGCATTCGCCAAGTTCGTTGTCGCAAGCGAGAACACAGGTCGGTTGTGCGTGCATAGCGGTCACCTGGAGGTGGGGTCCGTGAGAACGGGCGTTTCATTCCGCGGAGCCGGCGAGCGAGGGCGCATCGCCAAGGCGTGCGTTCGTGATTGCGTGGGACTTGGTTCGGTCCATGTGCCGCCCCTGGACGAACATGGCCGCAGCGACGAGCAGGGCCGGCACCACCAGGACGATGAAGACCTGACTCAGTGACCAGCCCTGCGCCAAAAGCTCACCGCCGATGAAGGCGCTGATGATCGCGCCGATCCGGCCAATGCCTATCATCCAGCTGGAGCCCGTCGCACGCGCTTCGGTGGGGTAGACGGCGGCGGCCAGCGCATTCATGCCGACGCTGCCGCCGTTCATGCAGAAGCCCACCAGACCGGCGAACAGACAGAGCAGCACGAAATGCTGTGTGATCTGGCCGATGGCGACGACCGCCACGGCGCCGATCAGGAACACGCCGGTCAGGACACGGCATTTGTGCCAGCGATCCATCGCCCAGCCGATGGACAAGGCGCCGACAGGGCCGCCGATCTGGAACATTGCGGTCGCGATTGCCGCCTTCGACACGCTGTAGCCACCGCCCTCCTTGATCAGGGTGGGCAGCCAGCTGCTCAACAGGTAGACGAGGAAGAGCACGGAAAAATAGCCGATCCACAGCATTGCCGTGGCGAACCGGTACTGCGGCGAGAGCACGATGCGGATGGCGGTGCGATCCTGCACGGGCTCGCGGCCCAATGTGTAGCGCTGTCCCGGTTCGGCGGCACCGGGCGCCAACCGCTCGATTATGGCGGCGACCCGCTGCGCTGGCGCATCCCGTGTGATCAGGAAGCTCACCGATTCCGGCATCTTCCATATCAGCACCACGCCGACCAGGATCGGCGCCAACCCACCGAGGATCAGCAGGCTGTGCCAGCCGAACGCCGGGATCATCCAGGCTGAGATGAAGCCGCCGCTTGCGGCGCCGACGGTGAAGCCGGACAAGGTGACAGTGACCAGAAAGGAACGTGTCCGGTCCGGCGCATATTCGGAGATGAGCGTGCTCGTGTTCGGGATCGCCGCTCCCAGCCCGAGCCCGGTCAGGAAGCGGAACGCAACCATCTGCGTCACATCCGTGGCGAAGGCGGTGGCCAGCGTCCAGACACCGAACAGGATCACGCTGGCGACGATGATCAGCTTGCGGCCGTAACGATCGGCCAACGGCCCCGACAGCATGGCGCCGAGCGCCTGTCCGATCAAGCCGGCGCTGAGCACAGCGCCCAACGCTTGGTGGCTGATGTTCCAATCCGTTTTCAACTGAGGGGCAATAAATCCCATGATGACGGCGTCAAAGCCGTCGAGGACGATGATGATGAAGCCAAGCCCGATCAATAGCTTTTGAAAGGAGCCAAGAGGCCTGCTGTTGATGAGGGCGCGAACATCAAGACAACTTGCTTGGGGCATTCCGTTTCCTCCGTATGAAGGGCGGCCGCTTTCCCGGTCTTCTGTTATCGGCGCTTGCTGCTTTGGATACCCGATCAACGGGCCGCCTGATGCGGCTGCCACGTTTTTGCGCGTTCATCGCGCTTGACGGTATGAAGGAAATGTAGCAGCGTAAGTTCAGTTAGGCAAACTGATTTCTCATATGTGAACGATGCTCCCGATGTGAGGCGCGGCAATGTGGCGAAGGCAACTCTCCTCGCCGCCGGGGCGCCGCTGCGGCGCGAGAAATCCAGGAGGAAAAAATCCGATGAACCGAATGCCTGAAAGCCGGACGCTCCCGAAGCTGGTCAGCGAATTGATTGCCCTTTATGGCGAACGGGAGGCCGTGGTCGGCAACGGCCAGCGTCTGACTTATGCGCAACTCGGCGCACAGGTTGCGGCCGTCGCCCGGCGGCTGATCCGGCTTGGTGTCGGCCATGGCGACAAAGTTGGAATTCTGATGGGCAACCGGCCTGAATGGATCGTCAGCGCCCTGGCGATCACGTCCGTCGGCGGCGTCGCCGTGGCCCTGAATTCCTGGGCGACGCCCCGCGAATTGGAACACCTGATCCGCCACAGCGATTGCCGTCTGCTGATCGCGGCACCGCGTTTCCTGAAGCACGATTATGGGGCCATGCTGGACGGGATGGCACCACTGGCGAAACGCCTTCCGCTGCTTCAAGGGGTGCTCGGAATCGGCGACGATCTGCCGGTTGGATGGATGCCCCTGCTCGATGCGGATGGCTCCGATGCCGCGGCGGTGGATGCGGAGATGCGCCGGGCCGGCGACGCCGTGCGGCCTGAGGATCTCGCGTTTCTGCTTTACACCTCCGGCTCGACCTCGACGCCCAAGGGCGTGCAACTGGTTCACGGCTCGGTCATTGCCAACCCGTGGCAGATCGGCGAGCGACAGCATGTGGTCGCGGGCGATCGGCTCTGGCTGGCCGTGTCGCTGTTCTGGGGCCTTGGCTGCGTCAACGCGATGATGAATCTGTTGACCCATGGCGGCTGCATCGTCCTCCAGGAATCATTCGATCCCGGCGCTGCGCTGAGCCTCATTCAGGACGAACGTTGCACGCTTTTCTACGGTACGCCGAACATGGCCCAGGCGCTGCACGACCATCCGGACCGGAGCCGCTATGACCTGAGCACCCTGCGCGGCGGCGCCACGCTCGGTACGCCGGAACAGGTGATGCGTGTCGTCGAACTGGGCGCTACCCAAATCTGCAACATCTACGGCTTGACCGAAACCTACGGCAATTCGCACGTCACCGACGCCGGCGACGCCCTGGAGCGCCGGCTGACATCCTGCGGCCGGCCGTTGCCGGGCGTCATCCAGCGCATCGTGGCGCCCGATGGCGCGGATCTGCCCCCTGGCCGGATCGGTGAAGTCCGTGTGAAGGGGCATGTCACCGCCGGCTATCACAAGGACGAGGCGCTGACCCGCCAGTCCATCGATGAGCAGGGTTTCTTCCGCACGGGCGATCTCGGTTATGTCGACGAGGACGGATACCTGTATTTTTGTGGACGTCTAAAGGACATGGTCAAGACGGGCGGCATCAACGTGGCGCCGGCTGAGGTCGAGGCGGTGCTGATGGATCATCCCAGCATTTGCGTGGCCTATGTCGTTGGCGTCCCGGACGACTCCCGTGACGAAATTCTGGGCGCCCTGGTCGTGCCCCATCCCGGCGCAAACCTGTCCATCGAACAGGTGGTCGCGCACTGCCGGGCGAACCTGGCCGCCTACAAAGTGCCGCGTCTCGTCCGTTTCGTCGAGGAAACGACAATCCCGCTGACGGTCACGGGCAAGGTTCAGAAGAACAAGCTTGCCGAGACCTTCTTCGCCCCGGTGGCGGGCTGAACGCCGGCCTCTCCGCACTGGCCATCGCATGGATCACCGACATGACTACGCCTGTTGACGACCATCAGGACCTCCGCGACGCCATCCGTGCGCTGTTCGCGGATTTCCCGGACGACTATTTCCTTAAGATCGATGAGGCACGCGCCTATCCCGAAGCCTTCGTCGATGCTCTGACCAAGGCCGGCTGGCTGGCCGCGCTGATCCCCGAGGAGTATGGCGGCTCCGGCCTTGGACTGGCCGAGGCCTCGGTGATCATGGAGGAGATCAACCGCAACGGCGGCAACTCCGGCGCCTGCCACGGGCAGATGTACAACATGGGCACCGTGCTGCGGCACGGATCCGACGAACAGAAGGCCCGCTACCTGCCCAAGATCGCATCGGGGGAACTGCGACTGCAGAGCATGGCGGTCACCGAGCCGACCACGGGCACCGACACGACCCGCATCAGAACCACCGCCGTCAAGAAAGCCGACCGGTATGTCGTGAACGGACAGAAGGTATGGATTTCCCGGGTCCAGCACTCCGACCTGATGATCCTGCTGGCGCGCACCACGCCGCTGAGCGAGGTGCGGAAGAAATCGGAGGGCATGTCGATCTTCATCGTCGACCTGCACGACGCCATCGGCAAAGGCCTGTGGGTGCGGCCGATCCCCAACATGGTCAACCATGAAACCAACGAGCTGTTCTTCGACGAGCTGGAGATCCCCGAAGAAAACCTGATCGGCGAGGAAGGCCGGGGATTCAAGTACATCCTCGACGGTCTCAACGCTGAGCGCACTCTGATCGCGGCGGAATGCATGGGTGACGGGTACTGGTTCATCGACCGTGCGCGCCGCTATGCCGGGGAACGCGAAGTCTTCGGCCGGCCCATCGGCGCCAACCAAGGCGTCCAGTTTCCGATTGCCGAAGCCTACATCGAGTTGGAGGCCGCCAATCTGATGCGATGGCAGGCCTGCCGGCTGTTCGATGCAGGCGAACCATGCGGCGCCCAGGCCAACATGGCCAAGCATCTTGCTGCAAAAGCGTCTTGGGAAGCTGCGAACGTCTGCCTGCAAACCCATGGCGGCTTCGGCTTCGCCACCGAATATCACGTCGAGCGCAAGTTCCGCGAGACGCGCCTCTATCAGGTGGCGCCCATCTCGACGAACCTGATCTACGCCTATGTGGCGGAGCATGTGCTCGGGCTTCCGAAATCCTACTGACGGGAGGACTGCCGATGTCGGCCCCCATGTCCTCACAAGGCTTGTCGGCAATCGCCGAAACCGCGGCGCCCGCGTCGCGTCCCTTGCGCGACGGACTTCTGCAAACCGATCCGCCTCGTCTGCTCGGCTCCGCCTGCCGCGCCTGTTCGACCCGCCTGTTTCCGGCGCGCGACTTCTGCCCGGCCTGCGGTTCCGACGATGTCGAGGGCGGGGTTCCTCTGGCCACCGCCGGCACGGTGTACAGCTTCACCGTCGTGCGCCAAGCACCGCCGGGACGCGAAACGCCCTACAGCCTCGCCTACATCGATCTTGCCGACGGCGTGCGGGTGATGGCGCAGGTCACCGGCGATCCCGACGCCCTGCGCATCGACATGCCGGTACAGTTGGACATCCGTCCGGTCGGCCGCCGGGACGGCTGCGACCTGATCGGCTACGTCTTCGTGCCCAGCCTTTTGCCGGAGGCCGCGTGATGACCGCCGTTCATATCGCCGGCGCGGGTATGGTCCGCTTCGGCAAGTACGATCCTGCCGTGACGTTCGAAAAGCTGGCGGTGGAGGCAGCGCGCAACGCACTGCGCGACGCCGGCGCCCATCGGCGCGACATCGAGGCCGTGTTCGTGGGCCATGTCTTCGGCGGGCCGGTGGCGGGACAGCGCGTGGCCACGGAACTCGGCCTTGGCGGCCGGCCGGTGAGCAACCACGAGAATTACTGCGCCAGCGGCGCGACGGCACTGAGGGAGGCCTGGATGGCAATCCGCGCCGGACTTTGCGACGTGGCGCTGGTGATCGGTGCGGAGAAGATGACCGATCGGATCAAGGGCGGTGTCACGCCCGATGCCAACGACCTCGACGCCCAGCAGGGTTATGTGATGACCGCCGGACACGCGCTCAGCGCGCGGCGCTACATGCATGACCATGGCGCCACGCGCGAGCAGATCGCCATGGTCGCGGTCAAGAACCATGCGCATTCCCGGCACAATCCCTATGCCCAATACCAGCGGCCGGTGACCCTGGACGAGGTGGTCAACGCCCGCCGGATCGCCGATCCGCTCGGCCTGCTCGACTGCAGCCCGATCAGCGATGGCGCGGCGGCGGCGGTGGTTTGCAGCGCGACGGGCCTCAAGAGGCTCGGCTTGCCCACGGATCGTCCCGAGGTTCGGGCGATTGGGCTGGTCAGCGGCACCTTGCGCGCCGGGCTGGGCGACATCAACGAGGAGGATATTTCCCGCCGCGCCGGGCTGCAGGCCTACGACATGGCCGGCATCGCGCCGGAGGACATCGACCTTGTGGAGATGCACGACTGCTTCACCATCGCCGAGATCGTGCGGCTGGAAGGGCTCGGCCTCGTTCCGAAAGGGCAGGGGGCGGCCTGGACCGCGCAGGGCCGGACCTCCATCGGGGGAGCGCTTCCGGTCAACCCGAGCGGGGGACTGCTGTCGCGCGGCCACCCCGTCGGCGCGACCGGCATGGCGCAGGTCTGCGAACTGTACTGGCAGCTCACCGGGCAAGCCGGCCAGCGCCAGGTGGACGGCGCCCGGCTTGGGCTTGCCTATTGCAAGGGGGGCACGGTCAGCGGCACCGACGGCGCCTCCGTCACGACCGTGGTGATGTCGTCATGACGGCGCGCACGCTGGTTCTGGTTGGCAATGGCCTGGACACGCGGAGCCTTGCTGCCGCCCTGGAGCCCTTCGACATCGCGCTGGGCGTCATCGAACGGGAACTCCGGCACGACGCGCCATGTGATGAGCTGCGGGCGGCGCACCTGCTGTCCCGCTTCGGTCCGTTCGACGGCCTACTGCTGGCTCCCGCCTTCGTCGATGGCCCGGACGATCCCACCGTGGACGACCTCCTCGACGTCCTGACGTCCTGCTTCAGCTGCGTCAAGGCGGCGGTCGCGTCGTTCGAGGAGCGCGCCGTGGTCGGGCGTGTGATCGCGCTGCTGCCCGGTGGCGCAACGATGGGGGAGCCGGGCGAGGCGATCAATTCGGCGCTCGCCGGAGCGATGCTCAGTCTGTTCCGGACGGTGGCGCTGGAAATGCGCACCACCCCGGTCACCGTCAACACACTGGTGTACGCCATGCACACGGCTGACGAGCCGGCCGGCGGCGAGCTGTTGGGAGACCCGGAGGCGCTGGCGAGCATGATCGCGTCGCTGCTCGGCTCCGGCGCGCGCGGTATCAACGGCCAGGAAATCTACGCGCTCGCGGGCGCCGACGTGGGGAGGCTGCATCCATGATCGAACATCCTACCGACGGAATCATCACCGGCGCTGCGGGAGGCATTGGCAAGGCGCTGACGCTGGCCCTGGCCGGCGCCGGCGTCCATCTGGTCGCCACCGATCTGGACAAGGGCGGGCTGGACGCCCTGGTCCGGGAGGCGGACGGACTGCCGGGAACCGTCATTGGCATGGCCGGCGACGTGCGGGACCGGGACCTGCCGCAAGCGTTGCGGGACCGGGCGCTGGCCGCCTTTGGCGGTGTCGGGTTGCTGGTCAACTGCTCCGGCTTTCTGAAGGACAGCCGCATCCAAAAGATGCCGGTCGATCTGTTCCGCCAACTGGTCGACATCAACCTGATCGGGCCGTTGCGTCTGATCGAAGCCATCGCCCCGGTGATGCGGATGGCCGGGCAGGGAAGGATTGTCTCCATCGCCTCGCGCGCGTGGCTCGGCAACTTCGGCTCGTCCGGCTACAGCTGCGCCAAAGGCGGCATCGTCGGCGCCACCCGCGCCTTGGCTCTGGCGTTGGCGCCGCACGGGATAACGGTGAACTGCATCGCGCCGGGCTTCATCGAGACGCCCATGGCGCGTTCGCTGCCGCCGCACATCCTGGACCGGGTGCTCAAGGCCATTCCCGTGGGGCGGGCGGGCACCGTCGACGACATCGCGGCACTCGCGCTGTTCCTCGCCGGGTCCGGCAGCGGCTACATCACCGGACAAACGCTGGTCGCCTGCGGCGGGCGCAGCATCAGCAACCCGATCGCCTCGACCTGAAGGGACCATGACATGACGACCAAGCCCTGGCGTGATCGCTTCTTCGAAGATTTCACGATCGGCGACGTTTGCAAGCACCGCCACGCGCGGACCGTGACCCCCTACGACAACATGCTGTTTACGCTCCTGACGCAGAACCCAGCCCCGCTGCACGTCAACCATGATTACGCAAAAGCGGCCGGCCACGAGCGGGTGCCGTTCAACTCCACCTTCATCCTGGCTTTGGTTACGGGGCAATCGGTGGCGGACCTGACGCCCAACGTCATGACGAACCTGGGCTGGTCGGAGGTGAAGCTTCCGGCCCCCACCTACGAAGGCGACACCATCTACAGTGAATCGGAAGTTGTGTCCCTGCGCGAGTCCGCCACGCATCCACGTGCCGGAATCATGGCGCTAAGAACCATTGGCTACAACCAAACCGGCACCGTGGTGATCGAATTCATTCGCACGGTCATGGTTTACAAGGCCGGCCAAGCGCCAAGCCCGCCGCGCCCCGAACCACGTCGCGCCGTTCGCTGACATGCCCAACAGAAGGTTCCGCATGATGAAAACTCTCGTGCCTGCGAAGCGGGTGGTGGACTACGACGTCAAGATCCACGTCTGGGCGGACAACGCTGGTGTTGAAACCGCCAACGTGACGATGAGCATGAACCCCTTCGACGAAATCGCCGTCGAGGAAGCGGTTCGGTGCAAGGAAGCCCACAAGGCGACCGAAGTCATTGTTGCTCAGTCGGCCCGGTAGCATCCCAGGAGACGCTGCGCACCGCGCTGGCAATGGGTGCCGACCGCGGCATCCTGGTGCAGACCGACACGGAGACCCAGCCGCTGGCATGAAGCACAGCAAGATCATCGTCGCAATCAACAAGGACGAGGAAGCCCCCATCTTCCAGGTCGCCGACTACGGCCTTGTCGCGGATCTGTTCCAGACGATTCCCGAACTCACCGAAGCCCTGGATAAGGCGTTTCAGCACGGGCATTGACGATCGTTATCCGGGAACGGGCCGCCGGGAGCGCACTGCGGAACTGGCGCTAAACCGCACTGCGGAACTGGCGCTAAACCACTGGGGTTTGGGATTTAGTCTTGCAGGTGCCGCCACTTCACCATGCGGTCGCGCAGGTCGACTGTTTTGCCGTCGATCACGAAGGATCCGTCGCCCCGGTGGTGCAGCGTCCGCCGTTCCCGGCGTTCGGGATCGGTCGAGATGGCGACCACCTCGAGAATGAACAGGTTGTGGGTCTCGACCAGCCGGGTATCGGCAACGCGGCATTCGAGATTGGCGAGGCACTCGCCTATCAGCGGCGGCGTCACTTTGCGTGCCGGCAGTGGCGTCAACTCGAAGGTCCGGAACTTGTCGAGGGTGGCGCCGGAGCAGTTGCCGATGTCGACAACGGTGCGGGCGAGATCGACGGTTGGAATGGCTATGACGCACTCGCCGCTGCTGCGCAGCGCACCGTAGCTGTAGTCCCACGGGCCGATGACGCAGCCGACCAGGGGTGGATCGTGCTGCACCATCATGTGGAAACCCATGGTCATGATGTTCGGCTTGCCGCCGTCGATGGTGGTGACCAGGACGATCGGACCGGGCTCGAGAAATCGGTTGGCCTTGTCGACAGGTATGGACTGCATGTGCACTCTCCCTAAAGGGTTGTGGCCTTCCCGAATGTGGGGTGATGCGGATTACGGACCGGACACTGTTGTCATCTGCGGCCGCAGCGACGGCCTTCGGACGAAGGTCCAAGCGGTCCGGAGTCAAACGCCAAGCAATACCCGCCGTGCGTCGTAACTCCGCTGGTACCAAGAAGGTGGGCGCATGGCGCCTCGCATTCTCCTGGTGCGGCGACGAAGAAAGCCACCTTCGTCATAACGAGTGGGCTCGACGGCCGAAGGTCTCCGTGGGGGCCATTTCCTGAACCGTCGGGTCGATGTCCTCGGCGACCACCTTGGCGCCGCGAGCGTGCAGGAGTTCGGCGATGGCACGCCCGATGCCGCTTGCGGCTCCCGTCACAATGGCGACCTTGCAATCAACGTCATTTACGGTCGGATCAATGTTGGTCATGATCAGGTCTCGCTTGTGGTTGAATCACGGAGGCAATCGAGCCGGCGTTGTCCGAAAAGCTAGCGGGACCAAGCCGTTGGGTTAATCGGTCGACTGCCGAAAAGGGTGTTTAGGTTTGGCAACAGAATCCGCGGCAGCCATGGGAATTTCTTGAATGCGGGCCAGTGGGAACGCCGACCTCCGTGCATTCATCGCGGTGGCCGAGCAGGGGAGTTTTTCTAAGGCGGCAGAGCAACTGGGCCTGTCGCCGTCCTCGCTCAGCCAGATCATCCGCACACTTGAGGAGCGGCTGGGCGTGCGCCTGCTGCACCGAACCACGCGCAGCGTCTCCCTGACAGATGCGGGCGAACGGCTTCTGCTGCGTGTCCGCCCGGCGCTGGAGGAGTTGGACGCGGCGCTGGACGACGTCGGGCAACTGCGCGCGCGGCCGGCCGGGGTGGTGCGCGTGCGCTGCCTGCGCGCGGCCTTCAGCGCTTATGTCGGGCCGAACCTCGCGGCCTTCCGCGAGGCCTACCCGGACGTCACTCTTGACATCCTGGTGGATGACGCGGTGGTCGACCTGGTCGCGTCCGGCTTCGACGTCGGCTTCACGCTTGGGGAGGTGATCGAGAAGGATATGGTCGCCCTGCGGCTGGGAGGCGACATCCGGCAGATCGCCGTGGCTTCCCCCGCCTACATCGCCCACCACGGCCGGCCGGAGACGCCGAAGGATTTGCTGTCGCACGCTTGCATCCGCTGGCGCTGGCCGGGGCGGACCACCCCCTACAACTGGGAATTCTTCGCCGACGGCGCCTGGTTCGAGGTGGACGTGAAAGGCCCGCTGGTGTTGAGCGAGCAGAGCATGACGATCGACGCAGCGGTGAACGGCATCGGCATCGCGTTCTGGATGGAGCAAGAGCTACGGCCCCTGATCGCAAAGGGCTTGCTCGTCCCGCTGTTGGAGGAGTGGTCGGCCCCGTTCCCCGGCTTCTACCTCTGCTACCCGCAGCAGCGGCAAATGGCGCCGGCATTGCGCGCGTTCATTGACTTCATCAAGTCCAAAGCCGTGGAGCCTCGATGAGTCCGACTGTAGAGAAACCAGGGCAGCAATTCGGGCAGAGAGCAATTATTCAGTCGCGCTGACAAGCCTATTCGGTTTCCGCTCGATTGTCGGACCGGTTCAGTGTGACCAGCTTTCCCTCCATCGCGGCGGGCAGGGCTCCGCTGGATGGAAAAGGAAGGGGAAGCGGGAATGCCGATGACCGAACATGTGAGTTCCCCCGAAACGGAGTACAATCAGGCTCCGGCGGAGCGCTTCAGGCGCGGCATGCTCCTTCTGCAACACATAGGCGGCCCCGATTTCGACGGACCGATCAACCGGCTGAGCAGGCTGTCGAAGGACATGGCCCGCTTCACGGTTGAATACCCATACGGCGACGTTCTGTCCCGTCCCGGGCTCGATCTGCGTCTGCGTCAAATCTGCACCATCAGCGCCCTGCTGGCGCAGGCATCCCTGCAGCCGCAGCTGAAATTTCATATGGAAGGCCTGCTCAATGTCGGAGGAACACCAGACGATCTCGTCGAGCTGCTGTTCCTTTCGACCGCTATGCTCGGCTTTCCCATCGCGATCGACTCCATCGGTATCGTGAGGGACATTTTCACGGAACGTGGCCTTGCCTTTGCCCCGAAGGAACCAGACGACGGCGATGGGACCGACCGGTACCGGCGCGGTCTCGGCACGTTCCGTGACCTCATGGGAATGGATCCATCCGCGTTCTCTGCCGCTTTCGCCAGTATCTCTCCCGAGTTGGCCCAATGGTCACTGGAATTCGTTTTCGGCGACGTGATGGCGCGCCACGGACTGACGAATGAAGACAAGCATTTGGCAATCATCAGCATGCTGGGGGCGACGGGCAACCGTTCGGAGTTGATGCGGCTGCATCTCCGGGCCGCGGTCGCTGGCGGTGTTACCCTCCCGACCCTTGCGGAGGCCATCATGCAGCTCAGCGTCTATGCCGGTTTCCCGGCGGCGCTTAACGGCTTCGCTCTCCTTGGCGCGGTGGTTGAGGATCCGCCGGACCAGCACCCGACCACCGCCGATCTCCACCCGACTCCCGTGGCGGAAGACACAGGGTCCGAGAGCCGGCGGCTCCGCCGGAATCGCGGCTTGACGGCGCTGGCGGCGACGTCGAGCGCGTCCGGTGAGGCGGTGGTGCACAGCTTCGACGATGTTGCACCTGAAATCGGCGGCTTGATCGTCGAGTTTTGCTACGGAGACATCTTTCATCGGTCTGGCATCGACGCGAAAACACGGGAGCTGACTGCTTGTGCGGCCCTGGCGGCCCGTGGCGCCGCGACCGACGTAACGCCGCTGCGCGTCCACATCCGCGCCGCGATCAAGGCCGGCGCCCGTAAGGATGAGATTGTCGAAACCCTTCTGAACATGCTGCCCTACAGCGGCTATCCCGCCATTCGGCAAGCCATGATCCTTGCCGCTGAAGAGTTCGCCGCAATTCAGCCATAAGACCGTCAGACCGAACCGACTGTCCGGACGAAGTGCCGGCGGCCCGCCCCTCCACGAGCGCCGGCTGGCCGAGGGCCGCGGCCTCATCCATCACTCTGAGCCCGAAGGGCCAGCGAAGCTACCGCGGGGTCGCAATACGTTGCCATTCGGTACACCGAGTTCCTCACCGAGGCCGACGTCGAGCCCTCCGTGGGCAGCGTCGGCGCTTCGTAGGACAACGCGTTGGCCGAGACCATCAACGGCCCCTACAAAACCGAAGTGAACCGGCACCGCGGATCTTGGCGCATCCGGGAGGCCGTCGAGTTCGCCACCCTGGAATGGGTGGAGTGGTTCAACCGCCGCCGCCTGCTCGAACCCATCGGCAACATTCCGCCCACCAATGGTCAGTCGAACAATGTCGGCTGGGTGAGAGCGCGCCGATACGGTGATGAGGCGCCCTCATTAAAGCGAACTTCCGTTCGCTTTGGATTCAAATGGCCTCACTTGCCGGCTCTCAGCGGATGCCAATGGCATCCGCCTGCCGCCAGCGGGAACATAGTTCCCGCGAGAGGCCAAGCTACGGCCGCATAAGCGGCCGGGACCGCCGTCGCGGTCCAAAGCGGATCGCAATCCGCTTTGGCGGGTCAGATCACCGCGAGCAGGCCGCCATCGACGGACAGGGCGTGGCCGGTGACATAGCTGGACAGGTCGGAGCCAAGATAGGCCACCGCGTCGCCAATCTCAGACGGCTGGCCCAGGCGGCGCAGAGGCGTCCGCTGACGGAAGCCTTCGGCGGATTCGGCGATGCCAGGAGCGGTCCGTAGCAGCACCGTGTCGATGGTGCCGGGGGCGACGGCATTGACCCGGATGCCATCGGGCCCAAGTGCATCGGCCAGCGACTTCGCCATCAGGATCACGCCGCCTTTACTGGTCGAATAGGCCACTGTGATCCCGGCCCCCACCAGCCCGCCCATGCTCGCCATCAGCACGATGCTGCCGGCCTTGCCCTTCGCCTTCATCTGGCGGGCCGCCGCCTGGGCGCCGAACAGAACGCCGTCGAGATTGACCGCCATCAGCCGCCGATAATCCTCCTCCGGCACCTCGGCGCCGTCGGTGCGCAGTGTGATTCCGGCGTTGGCGACGAACACATCGACGCCGCCGAACTCCGCCGCCGCGGCGACCAGGGCGTCGTTCTCGGCGCGCTTGCTGACGTCGGTCTTCACGAAAAGGGTGGGCACGCCCAGCGCCCTGATCGCTTCGGCGGTTGGCTCGCCGCCTTCGCGCGGCGTCTCCGTCACGTCGGAGACGATCAGCGCACGGGCACCATGTTCGGCCGCGCGCAGTGCGATCGCCCGGCCGATGCCGCTCGACGCGCCAGTCACCACGACCACCTTGCCGTTCAGAATGTTGCTCATGATGGACCTCGCGAGAAGAGGAGGACGCGCCGGATCAAGCCGGCGCACCGCCCGGCTGGGTGGGGGATTGCGCCACGGTCAGGGCGCCCAGCTGTTCCAGCAGCTTGTAGAGGTTGGCGACGCCCCAATGCTCGACGATCCGACCTTCGTGCACGCGCATGGCGTCCACCGTCTCGAAGGCGATGGCCTTGCCGGTAGGGGCGATGCCGAGGAAGGGGCCGCGGTGGGTGCCGTGATAAGTCTTGTAGGTGGTGACCAGATCGCCGTCGGCGACCTGCCAGTGGATGTCCGCATGGAAATCCGGGAAGGCGGCGCGCAGCGTCTTGTACAGGCGCAACGTGCCGGCCCGGTCGGGCGTTCCGCCCGGTTGCGGCGTATGGTCGATGTAATCGGGGGCGAAGAGTTCCTCGAACAGGGCGTAGTCGCCACGGCCCTGGACCTCTTCGGTGTTGCGACGCACGACGGCGATCGCCGCCTGACTCTGGGGCGTGCTGGACATTGCAGAACCCTCTGTGGTGTCGGAAGGTCAGCCGAAAAGCTTGGCCGCGGTGAGGGCGACGAGTTCGCCCTGGTGGCGGGCTCCGGCCAGATCGATCTCGGACGGCTGGCGGGACCCGTCGCCGGCGGCAACCGTGGTGGCGCCATAGGGCGCGCCGCCGACGATCTCGCTGCTGCTCATCTGGCCCTGGTGGCTGTAGGGCAGGCCGACGATGACCATGCCGAAATGCAGCAGGTTGGTGATGATGGAGAACAGCGTGGTCTCGTTGCCGCCATGCTGGGTGGCGCTGGAGGTGAAGGCGGCACCGACCTTGCCGTTCAGGGCGCCGCGTGCCCACAGCCCGCCGGCCTGGTCGAGGAAGGCCGCCATCTGCGAGGAGATGCGGCCGAAGCGGGTGCCGGTGCCGACGATGATGGCGTCATATTGCTCCAACTCGGCCACCGTGGCGACCGGCGCGCTCTGGTCGAGCTTGAAGTGGGCGTTCTTCGCCACCGCTTCCGGCACCGTTTCGGGCACGCGCTTGACGTCCACCGCCGCACCGGCGCCGCGCGCACCCTCGGCAATGGCATGGGCCATCGTCTCGATGTGGCCGTAGGACGAGTAGTAGAGAACGAGAATCTTGGCCATGAAAGCGATCCTTTTCGTGTTGGTGCGGATTGCAGCGGTGCAGGAGAGGGGCAGCGGGTGCCGAGGCAGTCCTGCCGGCATGCATTCACCGTCACGATGCTAAGCGGCCCGGCTGCGGCCGCACGACCGACAATTCGTCACCGCGCGGATGACAAAGCGTCAGCCGCGCCGGTTCCGGTCCCATGCGCCGGTCGGGCGACCGCAGGGTCAGGAGCGCAGATTGGCGAGGTGAAGGGCGAAGGCGCTTTTCATCGTTGCGAGCGGATCGGCCGCCATGGCCGGGGAAACACAGCGGCCCTCGGCGAAGGCCGAAGACAGGCCATAAAGCTGGGCGCCGCTCGCGACCGCGGCGATGCAGGGGTCGGGATCGCCCCTCAGAGCCCCCGAGGCCGCCGCCGCACCGAACCACGCGAACCAGTAGCCGGTCATCTCATCGATCTGGTGCTGGGCATCCGCCGATCGCGGCAGGCTGGCGCAGGACGCGGTGATGATCTGCATGTGGATGGGGTGGGTGTAGGACCAGGCGAGATAGGCATCGCCGGCGGCGCGGACGCAATCCAGAGGATCGGATTGGGACAGGAAGGAGGCCTCGACCGCGATCCGCAGGCTTTCGACCGCCTTGTCGACGACGGCCAGCATCAGGTCGGCCCGGTTCCTGAAATGCTTGAACGGCGCGGAGGACGACACGTCGACGCGCCGCGCCGCCTCACGGACGGAGACCCCCTCGATCCCTTTTTCGCGGACGATGTCGAACGTCGCGTCGACCAGCGCCTCCGCCAGCTTGCCATGGTGGTAGGGACGAGGATCGCCGGCAGGGTGTTGCTTGCGGATGGTCATCCGATGATCCGGAGTGCAACATCGGATGCCGGGGGCGCGATTTGGCCGGTCTCGAACATTCCAGGGGGAGTGCGCGCGGTGAAGGCATTGCTGGCCGTCCTCAGATGTTTGAGAAGCGCCTCCGTCCTGGCGTTGGGGGCGCTGCCCGGTTGGCAATACACATAGGTGCAGGCGAAGCCCGCATGCCAGTCGCCCAGGATGCGGACGAGCCGGCCTTCCTCCAGCTCGGTCGCGGCCACGAAGCGTGGAAGCTTTGCGATGCCGCCGCCCTGAACCGCCGCCATCAGCACCATCATCGGCGTGTTGAAGCTCAGATGCCGCCCCGCCTCGATGGCGACCTTCTGCGTGCCGCGGGTGAAAAGCCAGGGTGCCCGTCGGCGTTCGTTGGTCTCGTCGAGAAGAAGCGTGTGCCCCGCTCCTGTCAGTTCCATTGGCGTCGATGGCGCAGATTTCGCCCGCAGATAGGAGCGCGAGGCGCAGAGAATCGATTCGCTCTCGAACAGCGGTTCCCCGGCCGCCCCCGGCCAATCGGCATCGGCGAGGTGCATCGCCAGATCGAAAGGTCCGGCACCGGGATCCAGTGGCCGCTCCCGCACCTCCAGCCGCAGGTTTACGTCCGGATGGGCTTCGGTGAAGCTTCGGATGACGGGCAAAAGAAAGTGGCTGGAAGCGGAATCGGCGTTCAGCCGGATCGTACCGGCGAGGCCACTGTTCGACGACCGCACGGCGCTTGCGGATTGGGCGAGCTGTTCCAGCAGGGGCAAGGTCTGTTCGTAGAACCGGCGGCCATCCTCGGTGATCCGGATTCCCTGCGGGGTGCGGTGAAAGAGGCGGGTGCCCAGTCGCTCCTCAAGCCTGCCGATTGCCCGGCTGACCCCGGAGGTCGTCAACCCGACGACCTCCGATGTCCGGACGAAGCTGCCCGTCTCGACAGCGGCGGCAAACACCCCGACTCCGCTGATTACCCTACCGTCGAACCGTGTCATCTGACCTCTCCCGGTCTTTTGTTCGAACCGGCGGCCGGTCACGTCCTTCGACGCGGTGCGGAGCGCGGTCTCTGTCCCAGGATAGGGTGCATGCGACGGGCGGGCGGGCGCCAGCAATCATCGAACCGGCGTAGCGAAACTTTAAAACTTAGAAGTTTCAACAGGTTAGGCTTGAGCCGGGCTTTGGGCGGTCTCTCGCCCCCAACGGGGGCGTTGCCAAAGTGAGCATTTGAACACATTGTTTCCGCCGGCCTGCATGATTTGGTGAACGAGGGTCCATGCTCCACTCCACGGTCATCGTCCCCCGTTCGCCCGCCAAGGGTGAGCATCCCGCTGCGTCATCGGGTTTACCGCCATGAACACCGAACCTGAACTCGGCGTCGATATCGGGGCGCTGTCCGCGCGGCTTCGGTTCAATCCGGAAGACGGCTGCATCTGGCTTGAACGCGAGCGTATGATGCTCGTGCATCTCTCCGCCTACGCCGCCTTCCGTAAGGAACTGATCGAGGCGGTGGGGCAGGAGGCGGCGAAGCGGATGCTGATGCGCATGGGCCATGCCGGCGGCAGTTCCGACGGGGCGCTGGCGCGCCGCGCCCGGCCGGAATCGGACATGCTGACCAACTTTCTGGCCGGGCCGCGGCTGCACGCGATCGAAGGCATGGTGGTGGTGGAGCCCGTCGCCCATTCCTTCGATCCGGCGACGAACTTCCACGCCGGGGAATGGATCTGGCGCAACTCGATCGAGGTCGAGGCGCATCTGAAGGAACATGGCCTGAGCAAGGAACCGGTGTGCTGGAGCGCCATCGGCTATGCCACCGGCTACACCAGCGTCTTCATGGGCCGCCCGATCCTGTACCGCGAGGTCGAATGCCGGGCGATGGGCCATGCCCAATGCCGCATCGTTGGCAAGCCGGCCGAGCTTTGGGAGGATGGTGCCCGCGACGACCTGCAAAACGGCCTGTGTCTGTCCGAGCCGTGGAACAGCGACACCGACCAGTGGGAGCGGACGGCCGGAGTGGCGGCGCCGGCTCTGGAATGGTCGGACGGCCGGCTGCTCGGCATGTCGCCGAACTTCGTCTCCACCATGGATCTGATCGGCAAGGTCGCACCGACCGATGCGCCGGTGCTGCTGGTCGGCGAGGCGGGGGTCGGCAAGAAGACGAGCGCGCGCGCCCTTCACCGGTTGAGCAATCGCGCGCGTCAGCCCTTCGTCCATTTCAGCTGCTCGGCGGCGACCGGCGATGCGCTGGACGCGGAGTTGTTCGGGATCGAGAAGGGGGCGCTGGCCGGGGCTGCGGTGTCGCGCAACGGCCGGGTGGAGCGAGCCAACGGCGGGACCCTGTTCCTGGAGGACGTTCACTGCCTCGACGCGCGGGCGCAGTCGAAGCTGCTGCGGGTGCTGCAGGCCGGCGAGGTGGAGCGGCTCGGCGGCGGCCAGCCGCGCCCGGTGAAGCTGCGCGTCATCGCCGCATCGATGCCAAGGCTGATGGCGGCGGTGCGGGACGGCTGCTTTCGCGAGGATCTCTATTACAAGCTCAGCGCCTTTCCGATCCGTCTGGCGCCCCTGCGCGAACGGCGGTCGGACATCCCGTTGCTGCTGAAGCATTTCGTGACGGAATTCGCCGGCCGCCACGACAAACGGATTCGGTCGGTCGCCCAGAGCGCCATCGCATTCCTGCTGACCTACGAGTTTCCCGGCAATATCGCCGAACTGGAGAGCATGATCGAGCGCGCGGTGATCCTCGCGCCCGATGCCGGGACGATCGACCTGTCGCACCTCTCCTCGCCGCTTGATCAGGATAGTCCGCGCTTCTTCAGCGTTTCACGGGCGGGCCGGCTGTCGATGGGCGGAACGGAGGATCCGCCGGCGACGGATGGCACTCCCTCGCTCGACCGGCTTCTCGACGGCAATTTCTCGCTTGAGACCTTCGAGAACGAGATCATCGCCCGAGCGGTCGAGCGTGCATCCGGCAACCTCAGCGCCGCCGCCCGTGAACTGGGAATGACGCGCCCCCAACTCGCCTACCGGTTCCGCAAGAGCCGCGGGGTGGAAGAGGACGAAGCCAGGGACGCGTTCTAGAACGGCACGGCTCCGCTATGCCGGCTCGAACCCGCCGATCGTCATGCCGCCATCCACCACCAGCATGTGACCATACACGTAGCTGGCGCGGTCGGAACACAGCCAGACCGCGGCTTCGGCCACCTCTCGCGGGTGGGCGGCACGCTTGGCCGGGATTGCCGCCGTGGCATTGGCGGCGAAGGCCGGGTTCTGCGAGCCGTTGGCGACGACCATCGGCGTTTCGGTGAAGCCGGGAGCCAGCGTGTTGACGCGGATGTTCCGCGCCGCGTTTTCCATGGCGGCGACCCGCGTCAGGCCGTGCACCCCGTGCTTGGATGCGGCATAGGCGCTCATTCCGCCAGGGCCGGTGAGCGCGGCGACCGAGGCGGTGTTGCAGATGGCGCCGCCGCCGCTGCGCAGCATCAGGGGCACCTCGTGCTTGATGCCCAGGAAGATGCTGCGCAGGTTGATGCCAAGCACCCGGTCGAAATCCTCCACCGGGTATTCCTCCACCCGGTGGGTGCCGCCGGTGACGCCGGCATTGTTGAAGGCGGCATCGAGACGACCACCCTCGCGTTCGACATGGGCGAGTAAGGCCGCAACCTCGCTCTCGTCGGATACGTCGGTCCGGCGCACCGACGCGCGGCCGCCGGCCCGGACGATCCGCTCCAGGGTCTCCGCAAGCCCCGCCTCGTTCAGGTCGGCCGCGAAGACATGCGCACCGCGCTCCGCGAAGAGCAGAGCCGCTTCCCGGCCGATGCCGGAGCCCGCCCCGGTGACCAGCACCACCTTGCCGGCAAATTCATCCATGCTAAGCATTGCTGGGTTCCTCTTGGGATTGTGCGGAGTGCAGCCGGTGGCGTCCGGCCGCCCGGCCTTCGGGACCTGCTTCGCGCCGGCATCGCCGGAGGCCCGGCCGGCATGGTCCCGCCCCGGGGTGGCGGGCAACCGCGGCGAGAAACTTGAGTGGCGGCTTCGGACTCTGAGTTCACGGGATCAGCAGGAGCAGGCCGTCGCGGTTGCGCGTTGCGATGTCCTCATGGGCGCGGGCGGCGTCTGCCAGCGGATAGCGGCTGAGGCGCAGAGTTCCGAACACGCCCCGTCGGTGGGCGTCGAAGACCTCCGCGCTGGCGCTGGCGAGAAGCGATCCCCGGACCAGCTGGGCCGTGCTGCCGCTCGACAGCCGGATGCGGCGGCCCGCCAGTGTGTCGCGGTCGACCTCCGGGCGGCCGGATGCGGCGCCGATCATGACGATCTCACCGCCGTCGCGGAGCGCCGTCACGGAGGCTGGGAAGGTGCCCCGGCCCACGAACTCGCAGACCACGTCGAAGCCGCCGGGCACCAGCCGACGCAGCCGGTCGGACAGACCCGGATCACGGGAGTCTACGCCGCTGACGCCCGACCCGTTCAGCACTCCCAGCTTGGCGGCGGAACCGGTGCCGACGACATGGGCACCCAAAGCATCCGCCCAGCGCGCGGTGAGCGATCCGACGCCCCCAGTGGCGCCCTGAACGAGAACCGCCTCGCCCGGTTCGACAGGATGAAGATGGCGGATCGCCACCCAGGCCGTCAGCCCCTTCGTCATGATCGCGGCGGCATCGTCGAAAGCGATGTCGTCGGGCAGCCGGATCAGCACCTCCGCCGGGACGTTGCGCAGCTCGGCGTAGCTGCCCGGCGCGAAGAAATAGCCGACGCGGTCGCCGACGGCATGGTCACTCACGCCCGGACCGACCGCGTCGATGACGCCGGCGGCCTCGACCCCGCCGGCTGCCGGAAGGGGTGAGTTGAAGCTGCCGTCGCGAAAAGCGGTGTCGACGAAATTGACGCCGATCGCCCGTGCCCGGAAGCGGACCTCACCGGGGCCGGGCAGGGGAACGTCTTCATCTTCCAGGACGAGAACCGATGGAGGGCCGGGATGATGGAAACGGACGACGGCGCTCATCGGGAGGCCAGCCGCTGGATTGTGCCCGGCTGCTCCAATGCGAGGGTGGCATGTGACATGGAACTGCTCGACTGCGCGAGCGCCACGGCATTGTTGATCATCAGCGAGACGTCGGTGGTCGTCACGCCGGCGCCGGTCTTCTGAAAGGAGCCGCTGCTCATGATGGAATCCTTGGTCAGGTGATCCGCCGCGGCGTCATCGCCGCATGGAAGCCGATGAAGGAAGCCTATCGGGCGGCAGGACCCCCGGCGAACGCCGTTTGGTCATGCGCCGTTGCGCGCGTGGCAACCGGTGGTCGGCGGCTGTCCGCCTCGTCCGGCGCGGTCACCGACTGATCCTCACCCCAGCAATTCCTCCCCTCTCGGCCGGTAGGGGGTGGCGGGCCGGCGCCTTTCATGGCGGGGCGGAAGCTGAAAATTGCGGTCGTTCCCGACCAGCAGAAGCAGGCCAAGCGACGCGGTGACGATCCCGATGCAGAGCATGTGGGCATCTCCTCTGTCGTGACGATGTTCTTGCCCGATCCTCCCGTGCCGGGGCGGCCCCGCATGCGGTGGTCGCCCCGGTCCCGGTGGCGTCAGGCATCGAAGTCGGTGCCGACCGAACGGTCACGCCATGCGGCGATCTCGGCGCGGCGCCGGTCGATCACGCCGTCGGCCATCTCCACGGCGTCGGAGCCGGCCAGGAAGTGGCGGGGCGGCTCGGACGTGCCTGCCAACTCGACCATGGCGGCGGCCAGCTTGGCCGGATCGCCCGGCTGCTTGTGGCTGTAGCCGTCATAGCTCGACCGCATGTCGGCGGAATGAGCGGCATAATCCTCGATCCGCTTGGAGCCGTAGCGCACCGAGCTGCCGTCCAGGAAGTCGGTGCGGAAGAAGCCGGGCTCGACCACCGTGACGTGAATGCCGAAGGGCGCCACCTCCGGGGCCAACGAGTCCGAGAAGCCCTCCACCGCGAATTTCGCCGCGCAATAGACCGAGGCACCGGCGAAGCCGAGGACGCCGCCAATGGAGGAGAGGTTCAGGATGCGCCCAGAGCGCTGACGGCGCATCACCGGCAGGACGGCGCGGGTGACGTGGAACAGGCCGAACACGTTGGTGGCGAATTGCCGCTCGACATCCGCCGCCTCGATCTCCTCGAACAGGCCGAGCTGGCCAAAGCCGGCGTTGTTGACCAGGACATCGATGCGCCCGAAGCGGTCAACCGCCGCCTGCGCCGCCGCCACCGCCTGCACCTCGTCGGCGACGTCGAGCGCCACCGTCAGCACGCGGTCGCCGTAGTCGGCATAGACCGCCTGCAACTGGTCGAGCTTGCGGCCGGTGGCGACCACGCGGTCGCCGGCCGCCAGAGCCGCCTTCGCCACCTCCGCCCCGATGCCGCGCGCGCTGCCGGTGATGAACCAGATCTTGCTCATTTTCCGTCTTCCTTCTTCGCTGGAGAACCGCCGTCGCGTGCGGTTCCGATGAAGGAAGAATAGGGGCGGACGGGCTTCACCCTGTAGACCAGAGGTCCGGCAGGATTGCCTGATCCTCCAGACCTTCCGGTCCGCTCGTGGGCGTCAGGCCTGCGCGGCCTGCCGTGCTCCGGCGTCGCCGCCGGTCATGGAGGAGCGCAGGCGGGCGGCGTCGCGGATGGGCGGCAACCCGAACAGACGGGCATATTCGCGGCTGAACTGCGACGGGCTGCCATAGCCCACGGCGAAGCCGGCGCTGGCGGCGTCGGTCAGATTGGCCAGGATCAGCCGCCGCGCCTCCTGCAGCCGCAATTGCTTCTGGTACTGGAGGGGGCTGAGCGCCGTGACCTCCTTGAAATGCTGGTGGAAGGCCGACGGGCTCATGTTGGCCTTGGCGGCCACGGTTTCGATGCGCAGCGGCTCGCGGAAATTGTCCTTGATCCACTTCACCGCGCGACCGATCTGCGCGGTGCGGCTCTCACCCAGTGCGATCCGGTGCAGCAGGCTGCCCTGGTCGGCGGTCAGCAGCCGATAGAACAGTTCGCGTTCCACCAGCGGCGCCAGCACCGGGATGGCGTCGGGCGTCTCCAGCAGACGCGCCATCCGGGCCGCCGCGTCGATCATCTCCGGCGTGGCGAGGCTGGTCGTCAGGCCAAGTCCCTGGTCGGCCTGCGGCGGCGCCTTCAATCCCGCTTCCAGTATCAGGCCGCTCAGCAATGCCGGATCCAGCGTCAGGCGCAGGCACAGGTAGGGGCTGTCTGCCGTCGCCTGCGTCACCTGCCCGATCACTGGCAGATCGAGCGAGACCGCGAGATACTGGCCGGCGCGGTAGTCCAGGATCTGGTCGCCGGCGATGGTGCGCTTCGCCCCGCGCGCGACGAAGCATACGGAGGGCTCATAGACGGTGTGAAGTTGTTCGGTGGGACTGCTGGCGCGGATCACCGCCAGCCGGGAAATTTGCGTTTCGTGGACGCCGTCCCCCAGGTCGGAGGTGACGCGGTCCAGGATCAGCGAAAATTCAGTCTCCATGAACATGGCATTTTCCGTTCCGGTCAATCCGCCGCCTGCCATCCTAGCGTGTTTGCCCCGACGCACCCAGTCCCCCGGTCGATCCCGTGGAGGATCATGCAACCCTTCGCGAGGATCGGACCAGGGGGGCAGCCTGTCGAATTGCCGGTCGCCCTATTTTCCCCATTCGGGTCCGCCGTCGGTGCAGGTCTGACCGCCATCGACGGCGAGGGTGGCGCCGGTGATCCACTGGGCCTCGTTGCTCGCCAGGAACGCAATGGCAGATGCGATCTCCTCCGGCTTGCCGGCCCGGCGCAACGGGATGCGCTCCCATGCCTTTTCGAGCAGCGCCTCGTCCTCCATGATCGCGTCGACCATGCCGGTCACGGTCAGGCCGGGGCACACCGTGTTGGCGCGCACGCCGTACTTGCCGTTGTCGCAGGCGACCGACCGGGTCAGATTGGCGACCGCCGCCTTGGCGGCGTTATAGCCCGCATGGCTCCAGCCGCCGCCAAGGGAGGACACCGATCCGACATTCACGATCGAACCCTTCGTCTTGCGCAGATGCGGCAGCGCGGCCCGGGTCAGGAAGAAGACGCTGTCGACATCGGCCCCCATGCATGCCCGCCAGTCGTCGTCGGAGGTGTCGTCCACCGTGCCGACCAGATTCATGCCGGCGGCGTTGACGAGCGTATCGATCCGCCCGAAGCGCTCGACCGCGGCGCTGACCACGGCATCGCAGTCCGGCCGTTTTGACACGTCGGCCGGGAACAGAAGGATGCGGTCCTGTGCCATGTCCGCGGCGGCTTTTTCCAGACGGTCCCTGTTGCGGCCGGTAATGACCACGCTGGCACCTTCGGCGAGAAAGCGGCGGACGGCGGCCTCGCCAATACCCGAACCGCCACCGGTCACGATGATCACCTTTCCTGTGAACCTGTTCATGGGATCTCCCCTGAATGATGGTGTGGAGCGGTGGGCCGGGTCAGTTCCTGGACGCGTCGGTGAATTCCGTGCTGCGGGTCAGAGTCTCCCAGGCGCGGAACTCGCGGCCCATCTCCTCCAGCTTGGCCATGGCCACGGTGTAGGCGTCGTTGCCAAGCAGCAGGCGCTTGGGTGGATTGGTCGACAGCACCGCGGATGCGATTGCCTGCGCCGCACGGGTGGGGTCGCCCGGCTGTTGCCCCACTGAGTCACGATAGGCCCGGCGGGCCTCGCCTGCGGTCGCGTCGTAGTCGGCGATGGTGCCGGCCGCCTCGATGGAGGAGCCGGCCCATTCCGTGCGGAAGGCGCCGGGCTCCACCGTCATCACGTGAATGCCGAGCGGCGCCGTCTCGATGCGCAGGCTGTCGGACAGGCCCTCCACCGCGTATTTCGTCGCGCAATAGAAGCCGACGGCCGGAAAGCCCTCCAGTCCGCCAACGGAAGTCAGGTTGACGATGGTGCCGCTTCGGCGGCGGCGCATGCCGGGCAGCACGGCACGGATCGTCGAGGCGGCTCCGAAGAGGTTCACCTCGAACATCGCCCGGACCTGCGCCTCGTCGCTCTCCTCCACGGCGGCGAAATAGCCGATTCCGGCGTTGTTCACCAGAACGTCGACCCGGCCGAACCGGGCTTCCGCCTGTTGAACGGCGTCCCGCGTCTGGGCGGGGTCGGTTACGTCAAGCGGCAGAATCAGGGCGTCGCCACGCTGGGCAAGGTCCTGGATCTGATGGGGCTTGCGGGCGGTGACGACCACCTTCTGCCCGATATCGAGAAGGTGGCCGGCGATATGCCGGCCGAAGCCGGTGGAGCATCCGGTCACCAACCAGACGCGCTGGTCATTGCTTTTCATCGCAATCTCTTGTTGGGGATCAGCGTGGGGCGAAATTGGAGGTCAGCCGGTATGCGGTGTGGATCGTGACGCCGTCCGTGCAGAGGTCGGGCAGGGTGGCCATGAAGGACTGGACATAGGGCGTGCGCATATGGGCGTCGAAATCGTCCTGGGTTGCCCAGTTCTCGTAAACGAACCACGAGTCCGCATCCTCATCCGAGCGGTGGATGTCGTAGCGCAGGCATCCGAGTTCGGTCCGGGTCGGTTCGACGAGGGCGAGCAGGCGGGCGCCGAGCGCCTCGCCCTTTCCCGGTTTGGCGGCGAAGAACGCCGCCTTGGTCAAGATCTTCATCGCGGAACAGCTCCGTGCTGAGGGGACAATGGGTGGCGCTGCTGCGCCTCAACCGGCCGTGACGGTCATGCCGCCGTCGGCCATCACCACTGCGCCGACGATGAAGCTCGCTCGGTCCGACGCCAGGAAGGCGACGACCTCGGCGATCTCCGCGGCATCGGCGGCGCGGCCGATGGGGGCGGCTTTGCCGTGGTCGGCCAGGAAGTCGCGGCCGTCGTCCATGAAGTGGTTGAGGATGTTGGTCACCACGTCGCCAACGCCGATGGCGTTGACGCGGATGCCGTGCGGGATCGCCTCCAGCGCCTGGGTGCGGGTCAGCTGCGCCAGGGCGCCCTTCGATGCGGTGTAGGCGGCGATGCCGGGAAACGCGAAGTAGGAGGCGTAGGAGGCGATGTTGACGATGGCGCCGCTCTTGCGCGGCATCATCACCTTCATCGCTTCGCGGGAATGCAGGAAGGCGCCGGTGACATTGGTCGCCAGGATGCCCTCCCATTCCTCGCGGCTGGTCTCGATGAGCGGCTTGTAGATGATGCGGCCGGCATTGTTGACGAGGATGTCGAGCGCGCCGAAACGCTCCACCGCGAGTTCCACCGCCCGTTCGGCGCTGCCGTCGGCGGCGATGTCGGCGACCAGCGGCACCAGACCGGGACGGGCCAACTCCTCCACCGCCGGGTTGATGTCTTCCGCAATCACCCGGGCGCCGCGGGCGTGCAGCAGTTCCACGGTGGCGCGGCCGATGCCGCTGGCCGCACCGGTCACGATTGCGACCTTGCCTTCGACTTCGTTTACCGCGCTGACGATGCTGGTCATCATGGCTGCCTCTTCGTTGCTGGATCGGGTGCCGGTCGATCGGCCGGCCTGGTCCAGAAGCTAGCGGCGGAGGCCGGCCGGAATAATCGGCCCGGATTCGAATGGCTTGTTCGGATCCGCCGCATAATCGGCAGGTGGGCAAACGGGACTTTCGACATGCGGTCGACTGGGAACGCCGATATTCGCGCCTTCATCGATGCCGTCGAGACGCATGGCCTGGCTGACCTCCTACTGGGGCGGCTTCACTCGCGGTTGCGGTATTCCACTGGTACCCAGTGGTAGCCATCGCCGTCGCGCCGCAGGCGGCCGAGGCCGGGGAAGTTGAGATGGGCGGCGGCGGTCAGTTGGCCGCTGCCGGCCTCGTGGGCGAAGCGTTTCAGACGCTGGGCGCGTACGGCGTCCTGGTCGACGTCGAAGGAGACGGTGGCTTCCGGATGAGGGAACTGCACAGGGCCGACATGGATGATGTCGCCCCAGAACTCGATGCTCTCGCCCCGGCTCGTTACCCGATAGAAGGCGTGGCCGGGCGTGTGGCCGGGGGTGGGGATCGCCGTGACGCCCGGCAGGATTTCCGACTGTTCGGTGAAGGGCTTGACCTTGCCCGCCTTGAGGTAGGGACCGACCGTGGCGACCGCCTCATCGTAGTGGCGGGGCTGCAAGCCCCTGGCGACATTGTCGCGGTTGAGGAAGAAATCCAGGTCGGCCTGGCCGACATGAACGGTGGCGTTCGGGAACATGATCCTTCCATCCAGCGCCAGCCCGCCGGAATGGTCGGTGTGGATATGGGTGATGAGGATGTCGGTCACCTGATCCGGGCGATAGCCGGCGGCGGCCAGGCTGACCGGGAGCTTTCCGCCATAGGGACCGAACAGCTGGCCCGCACCGGTGTCGACCAACAGCAGGCGCGACCCTGCGTCGATCAGGAAGGCGTTGATCGAGGTTTCCAGCGGATCGCGCTCGAACCGCTCGGCCAGAAGCGCATCGATGCGCTCCGGCTGCAACCCTTGCACCAGCGGCTTGATGCCGAGCGGCAGGGTGCCGTCGCTGAGTGCGGTGACGCGGAGGTCGCCGACCGCGAAGCGGTAGATGCCGGCCGGAGAGGGTTGGGTCGCCGACGGGGCGGCAGTGTGGCCGGCGGTCCTGTCGGTGGCATGGCCGGTCGGGATGGCGGCGAACAGAAGGCCAACGGCCAGCAGGAGCGTGTGTGACTTCATTTGCCTGTCCTTGGGATCAGTCCAGAGATCGGGTTCCGCGGTGGCCCGCGTTTTGGCCACCACGCATGTCCAGCAACTAGCACCCGAAGTCCGGCTTGATTACCCATCCAGCCTGGACAACATTGTACCGATTTCAGATCCAATCGATGGACGCAGATGCAGGACCTGAACGACACCATCGCCTTCGTCAAGGTGGTGGAGGAGGGCAGCTTCACGAACGCCGCCCGGCGGCTGCGGCTGCCCAAGACGACGCTGAGCCGCAAGGTGCGCGATCTCGAACAGCGGCTCGGCATCCAGCTTCTGCACCGGACCACCCGTCGCATCGGGTTGACCGAGGCGGGAACCGTGTATTTCGAGCGGTGCCGGCGCATCGCCGAGGAGCTGGAACAGGCCGAAAGTGCGGTTGCTCAGCTTCGCGATGCGCCGCGCGGCTGGCTGCGGGTCACCACGCCGCCGTCCTTCGGGATGAAGGTCATCGCGCCGCTTCTGCCCGGCTACCGGGCCCGCTACCCCGACATTCGCATCGATCTCGTGCTCAGCCACGAGAACCTGGATCTGGTGGCGCGGGACATCGACCTGGCGATCCGGATGGGGACGCTGCTGGACTCCACCATGGCCGCCCGCAAGCTGGGCGTCCTGCCCCGCCATGTCTACGCAGCACCGTCCTATTGTGCTGCCCATGGGATGCCCGGCCACCCCGACGAGCTGGCCCGGCATCTTGTGCTGGCGAACATGACTGCCCGGCGCCCCTCCGGGTACGGGTGGCGCCTGTTCCCGGTGGACCGGGGCCATCCCGATGAGGAGGTCGACGTGGCCATCGATCCGGTGATGACGGCCGACGATCCGGAGATGCTGATCCCGACGCTGCTGGCCGGTGGCGGGTTGGTCCTCGCGACCGACTTCGCCATGCGGCCCTACCGGTCGGCCGGGCAGGTGGTGCGGGTGCTCGACGGTTGGAAGGGATCGGATGTCGACCTGCATGCGGTCTTTCCCGGTGGGCGGATTCAGCCGCCGAAGGTGCGGTCCTTCCTGGATTTCCTGGTGGGGCGCATCGATCTCGGGGAAGACAGCGGTCACGGCCGAGACTTTTCGGTCTAGCCGAAGAGCTTGGCCATGGAGCCCGCCTTTCCGGTGGGTATTCCTGTTGCGGATGCCGGTTGCGGGACGAAGAGGGGGCAACCGGCTGTCCGTCGGCGTTCGAATGACCCGATAGTCACGGTCGAGGAGTTCGACGATCAACCCTGCTTGATCAGGCTGTGGACCATCAGCGCGCCGCCGAATTGCTGCAGGCGACCGCCTTCGGCAATGGGACCCAGCGGGATGGCGGCATAGCCCAGCCGCTCGATCAGGCCGGCGACCTCGGTGTTGGCGCCATCGTCGTCGCCCGACACGAACAGGACGCGCCGCCCGTTGTCCTGTGGATTCTTCGCCAGCACCGCGGCCGGCAGGGTGTTGAAGGCCTTGACGACGCGGGCGCCGGGCACGGCTTCGGCGACGATGTGGGTGGACGGCCGGTCGGCCAGGTCGCGGGGGGTGAAGGCCGGGAAATCGATGGCGTTGGTGGCGTCGACGACGATCCGGCCGTTCCAGTCCGGCGCCCCATGCACGGCATCGCCGACGGCGTCATAGGGCACCGCCAGGATGACGATGTCGGCGGCGAGCGCGTCCCGCACGGAGGCGGGGACGACACTCGTCCCCAGATCGTGTGCAAGGTCGGCCAGGGTTTCCGGTCCGCGGCTGTTGGCGAGCAGAACCTCGATGCCCTTGCGGGCGAACTGGCCGGCGACGGCTGCGCCGATGGCGCCCGACCCCAGGATTGCATAGGTGGTCATGATGGTGGTCCTTTCGGGACAAGAGTTTGGATGGATCAGGCCACGCGGGGTGCCGCGGGCTTTGACGTCGGTTCCGGAAGTGGGATGAACTCGGTTTCGCCGGGGACGGCGGGGAAGCGGCCCTCGCGCCAGTCGCGCGCGGCCTGTTCGATGCGCTCGCGCCGGCTGGACACGAAATTCCAGTGGATGTGCCGCCGTCCGTCCAGCGGTTCGCCGCCCAGCAGCATCAGCCGGGCAGGGCCGACGGCGCGCAGAACGATCTCCGCACCCGGCTGGAAGACGATCAACTGGTCCTTGCGGAAGAGGCCGTCTTCGGACACCACTCCCACCGTGCCGTCAACGACATAGGCGGCGCGTTCGATATGTTCGGCGTCGATGCGCAGCCGGGCGCCGTCCTGCAAAACGACATCGGCGTTGAACAGGTCGGAGAAGGCGTTTGTCGGCGCCCGCCGGCCCAGCAGCGAACCGGCGATCAGACGCAGGTCGATGCCTTCTCCTTCGATCCGCGGCAGGGCCTCGGCCGCCACATGCTGGAAGCCGGGATCGGTCTCCTCATGCTGCGTCGGAAGGGCGATCCAACTCTGGAAACCGAACAGCCGGTGTCCGCTGCGGCGGGTGGCGGGGGCGGTGCGTTCTGAATGGACGATGCCGCGCCCAGCGGTCATCAGGTTCACCGCGCCCGGCTCGATCGTCTGGACGAAGCCCTCGCTGTCGCGGTGGACGATTTCGCCCTCGATCAGATAGCTCAGGGTCGACAGACCGATGTGCGGGTGGGGGCGGGTGTCCATGCCCTCGCCGGCGGTGAAGGTCACCGGGCCGAAGCTGTCGAGGAAGATGAAGGGCCCGACTGACCGGCGCATGGCCGACGGCAGAGCGCGGCGGACCTGGAACCCGTCGCCGATGTCGCGGACGGCAGGCAGCAGGATGTGTTCGACGCCGGCGGCAGGGCGGACGGTCATGGCGGGAACTCCCGGTTTTGGAAGAGGCGGCGCCGGGCTGCCTGCTCTGGAGGAGCGGTTCGGCGCTGCTGGTGAGGGAAAGCTAACGCCGCTGGACCTTCGGATAAACCGGGATAAGATGGATCGAAACGTTCGAGAAATTGGAAATGTCAGATCCCGGCACCCCGACCTTCGATCAGCTCCGCGTTTTCCTGACCGTGGTCGACACCGGCAGTTTCGCCGGGGCGGCGCGCAAGCTGGGGCGGGCGACCTCCGTCATCAGCTATTCCATCGCGAACCTGGAGATGCAGCTGGGCGTCTCGCTGTTCGACCGCGAGACCACCAAGCGGCCGCAGCTGACCGACGCCGGCCGCGCCGTTTTGTCGGAGGCGAGGACCATCGCCAACGGCATGGGCAGTCTGCGCGCGAAGGTGAAGGGCCTGATCGAGGGGCTGGAGTCCGAGGTGCTATTGGCGCTCGACGTCATGCTGCCGGCCTGGCGGGTGGTCGACGCGCTGAAGGCCTTCCGCGAGACTTATCCGACCGTGACCCTGCGCCTGCATGTCGAGGCGTTGGGTGCGGTGACCCAGATGGTGCTCAACCGTGCGGCGACGATCGGCATCAGCGGGCCGCTGGACATGGAGATCGACGGCATCGAGCGGATCGGCGTCGGCTTCGTCGAACTGGTGCCGGTCGCCGCCCCCTCCCACCCGCTGGCGCTGGCCGGGCGCAACCCGCCCGGCGCGGGGCGCGAGCATGTGCAGCTGGTGCTGACCGACCGCTCCACGCTGACGCAGGGCTGGGAGTTCGCCGTCATCGGCACGCGCACATGGCGGCTGGCCGATTTGGGCTCCAAGCACATGCTGCTGCGCGAGGGGATCGGCTGGGGCAACATGCCCTTGCCGATGATCCAGGAGGATCTGGACGCCGGGCGGCTGGTCCGGCTGGACATGCCCGACTGCAAAGGCGGTCCCTACCGGCTGCAGGCCGTCCATCGCACCGACAGCCCGCCGGGGCCGGCCGCCTCCTTCCTGATTTCACGCTTCGAAGGCCAGATGGCAAAGTGAGGAATCGCCGATGATTGTTCCTGATTGTGCAACGGATTTCTTCGGTTTGCTTGGTTTGTCGTTCGCATAAGAACGTTTAGCGTCCTGGCATTGACCGGCACGGCAATCCGTTCGCGTCCGGCCTGATCCCGATCTCTCCCAAAGATCCAAGGACGCGGATCATGAGCCAATCCACCTCCCTCTGCGTCGCCGCCGGCGATGCCCTGTCGACCCTTTCCTGCAAGCTGCAAAGCTCCGGCTGTTCCGTCGTTCGGGGGGTGCTGGACCTGTTGATGATGCCATCGGGCAACCAGCGCCTTCTCGGCTGGCTCGGCAATCACCTGCTGTCGATCGCCGGTCAACTCGGCAGCGGTGCGTCGGACCTGATCCCAGTCCATTCCGGACTCCATCCCGCTGCCGTCGGATCGATTCTGGCCGCCATCGGCTGTGCGGCGATCCTGGCACTGCGTGCCCTCGGCGTCGCGGCGGCGCTGTCGATCCTGATGCTGATCGCCGCCTATGTCCTGACCATGCAACTGCCGCCGGACTTCGTCGGTTCGATCAAAGGGGTCGAATTCCTGCTGATCTTCGGCCTCGTCGCCGTCGGCGCCGTCTTTCGCCGAACGCCGCACTAACCAAATCACACGCCTTGACAGGTATCTTATAACTTATAAGATTGCTGCATCGGATGGTCCGGTGCGGCGGGACGTCGCCGACCTTCCGATTGATTCCAAACAAGGAGGGTCGGATGACGACGAGACGGGCAAGGCGCCTTTGCGGGCCCATACTGTTCGCCATACTGATTGCGTCCGGGTCGTCGCATGCGCGCGACCTGACCGTCGTCGGGTTCGGCGGATCGTTGCAGGACGCGATGCGGACCGCCTATTTCGAGCCCTTTTCCAAACGGTCGGGTGCGCCGCTGATCGAGGAGTCCTACACCGGCGGCATCGCCAAGCTGAAGGCGATGAACCAGTCGCGGACGGTCACATGGGACGTCCTGCAAATGGACGAGAACGAGATGACGCTGGCCTGCGACGAGGGGCTTCTCGAACCCTTCGACTGGAAAAGCCAGCCGAACGCCGCCGACATCATCCCGCAGGTGAAGGCACCCTGCGGCGTCGGTGCCTTCGTCTGGTCGAAGGTACTGGCTTTCGATCCGGCCAAGACCCCCGGCGTGAAATCCTGGGCAGATTTCTGGGACCTCAAGCGCTGGCCGGGCGAGCGCGGCTTGCGCAAGCAGGCGCGCATGACGCTGGAGATCGCCCTGCTGGCCGACGGAGTCGCCCCGGACAAGCTCTATGAGACGCTGGGCACCAAGGCGGGGGTGGATCGCGCCTTCGCCAAGCTGGACCAGATCAAGCCGCATATCCGCTGGTGGGTCAGCGGCGCGCAGCCGGTCGAATGGCTCGCCGCAGGCAATGTCGTCATGACCTCCGCCTACAACGGGCGGGTCGCCGCCGCCAACAAGGACGGTCGCGCCTTCACCATGCTGTGGACGCACCAGCTCTATTCAGCCGATTACTGGACGATCCCCAAGGGCACCGACAAACTGGCGGCGGCCAGGGAACTGGTTGCCTACATGACCAGCGCCGACGCGCAGAAGCGCTTTGCCGAGACGATCCCCTACGGCGTCACCAACGGCCGCGCCTCCGCCCTGATCGATCCGAAAATCCAGCCGGACCTGCCGACCGCTCCGCAGAACATGGCGGGCGCGCTGATGATCGACACGCCCTTCTGGGTGAACAACGAAGACGAGTTGCAGCAGCGCTTCGAACGCTGGGTCGCCCAATAGATCCGGGTTCACCGGACCGGGTGCAAGGGCGGACCGGGTGCAGAGCCGGCCGCAACCATTTCCCTGAACAGGTGAGAAACATGACGCTTCACGCAACGCGCATCGTCGGATGCGCGCTGGCCGCCGGGCTGCTGTTCGCGCCGGCCCTGGCGCAATCTCCCGCACAAACCGAACAATTGACCGTCGTCGGCGCCGGCGGCGTGCTGCAGGATGCCGAACGCGCGGTGTTCTTCCACCCCTTCGCTGATTCCAACAAGGTGCAACTGACCGAGGACTCCTATTCCGGCCAGATGGCGAAGGTCCGCGCCATGGTCGATACCGGCAGCGTCAGTTGGGACGTGTTGCAGGTCGAGCAGAACAGCCTACTGAGCGGGTGTGAGGAGGGGCTGTTCGAGAAGATCGACTGGACCGCCGTCGGCGACCGCAAGGATTTCATCGATGAGGCCTACAGCGAGTGCGGCGTCGGCGCCTTCGTCTGGTCGATGGTGATGACCTACGACCGCTCCCGCATCGCCGATGGCCCAAAGAGCTGGGCCGATTTCTGGAACGTGCAGCGCTGGCCGGGCAAGCGCGGCCTGCGCCAGACCGCCAAGATGACGCTGGAGATCGCCCTGCTGGCCGATGGTGTGCCGAGGGGCGAGGTGTACAAGGTGCTCGCGACGCCCGCCGGGGTGGATCGTGCCTTCGCGTCGCTCGACAGGCTCAAGCCGGACATCCTGTGGTGGACCTCCGGCGCCGAACCGATCGAGCGGCTGGCCTCGGGGGACGTGGTCATATCGGCCGCCTTCAATGGGCGGGTGGCGGCGGCCAACCAGGGCGGGCGGTCCTTCGCGCTCGCCTGGGACGGGCAGGTGCTGGGCGTCGATTACTGGGCGATCCCGAAGGGAGCGAAGAACCGCGCCACGGCGGAGCGCTTCATCGCCTTCGCCAGCCGGCCGGAGGTGCAGGCGCGCTTTCCCAGCCACATCGCCTATGGCGTGACCAACCGCAAGGCCAACCTGGCCGTCGATCCGAAGCTGGCCGCCGACCTGCCGACGAGCCCTGCCAATTTCGCGCTGGCGGTCCCGCTCGACACCGCCTTCTGGGCCGATCATGGCGAGGCGTTGGAAGCGCGCTTTGCCAACTGGCGCTCCCGATGACCGGCGGGAAGGAGTGATGACGCGCATGGCAACCACCACTGAAACAATCGACCGGCCTGGGGCGCTGGCGCCGCCGTCCCTGTCGTCGCGTGCGAAGGCCCGGATGGTCTCGGCCCTGCTGATCGCGCCGCTCGTCCTGTTCCTCACCCTGGTCTTCGTGCTGCCGCTGGGCGGCATGCTGATGCATGCGGTGGAGAATGGCGAGGTGGGCGAGGCGCTGCCCGGCGTCGCCGCGGAGATGCAGGGCTGGAGCGGTGAGGGCCTGCCGCCGGAGAGCGCCTATGCCGCGCTGGCCCGTGACCTGAAGGCCGCCTATGGCGAGCCCCGCCTGGGCGAGGCGAGCCGGCGTCTGAATTACGAACGCTCCGGTTACCGTGCGCTGCTGAGTAAGACCGCGCGGTCCGTCCGCGGCATCGACCGGCCGCAGGCGGGCTGGGCGGCGGAGTTGACCGCCATCGATGCGCGTTGGGGCGAGCCTGCCACCTGGGCGGCGCTGCGGCGGGCCAGCCCGTCGCTGACGCCCTATTACCTGCTGACGGCGCTCGACCTGCGGATGGACGACAACGGCTCGATCGCGCGGGCCCCGGCGGAGGAGCGCATCTACATCGACACGCTGGCCCGCACCCTATGGATCGGCTTCATCACCACGCTTCTGTGCCTTGTGCTGGGCTTCCCGCTCGCCCATGCGCTGGTCAGCCTGCCGCGTGGTTTCGCGTCGGTCCTGATGGTCTGCGTGCTGCTGCCCTTCTGGACTTCGCTGCTGGTGCGGACCAGCGCCTGGATCGTCGTGCTGCAGAAGGAAGGCGTGCTGAACGGGCTGCTGACCCGGCTCGGCATCGTCGATGTGCCGCTGGATCTGGTGTTCAACCGCTTCGGCCTCTATGTGGCGATGGTGCACATCCTGCTGCCCTTCATGATCCTGCCGATCCTCAGCGTGATGAAGGGCATTTCGCCCTCCTACATGCGGGCCTCGGCCTCGCTGGGCGCCCATCCGGCGGTCGGCTTCCTCAAGGTCTATCTGCCGATGACGTTGCCGGGCGTCGGGGCAGGCTGCCTGATGACCTTCATCATCGGCGTCGGCTATTACATCACGCCCAGCCTGGTCGGCGGCGCCCGCGACCAGATGACCAGCTATTTCATCGCCTACTACGCGAACACCACGATCAACTGGGGCCTGTCCTCGGCGCTGGGGGCGATCCTTCTCGCCTGCATCATGCTGCTCTACGCGACGGTCGGGCGCCTGATCGGCGTCGGCCGCATCGCCGGCATCCAATGAGGTCCCCGCGTCCGGAAGAGAGGCCGAACCATGTCCAGTCCGACCCGTGTTCTCCACTATGCCTTCTGCTGCGTGATGATGGTCTTCCTGGTGGGGCCGATCCTGGCGGTCGTCCCGATCTCCTTCAGCTCCTCAGGTTTCCTGTCCTACCCGATCCCGGGCCTGTCGCTGCAATGGTACGAGAAGGTGCTGGCGGCGTCCGGCCCCTGGCTGCCGGCGCTGCGCAACAGCCTGATCGTCGGCACCGGCGCCATGGCGCTCGCCACGCTGCTGGGTACGCTGGCGGCGTTGGGGCTGGCGCGCAACGACCTGCCGGGCCGGTCCTTCCTGCTCGGCCTGCTGATCGCGCCGATGGTGGTGCCGGTGGTGATCAGCGGCGTCGCCATGTATTTCCTGTTCGCGCGGATCGGCCTGACCGCCTCCTATCTCGGGCTGATCCTGGCGCATGCGGCGCTGGGCGCGCCCTTCGTCGTCATCACGGTGACGGCGACGCTGCGCAACTTCGACACCACCCTGGTGCGGGCGGCTTACAGCTTGGGCGCCTCGCCGGTGCACGCTTTCTTCACGGTGACGCTGCCGCTGATCCTGCCGGGCGTGCTGTCCGGCGGCCTGTTCGCCTTCATCTTTTCCTTTGACGAGGTGGTGGTGGCGCTGTTCATCGGCGGGCCGGAGCAGCGGACCCTGCCGCGCCAGATGTTCGACGGCATCCGCGACACCATCGATCCGTCCATCCTGGCGATGTCGACCCTGCTGGTCGGCGTTACCGTCGCCTTCATGGTCCTCCTCGCCCGGCTGGGGCGGGGGACCGGTTCAAAGCCTGGGAGCAACGCATGATCATCGTTACCGGCGGCACGCACGGCATCGGCCGCGCCTGTGTGGAGCGCCTGACCGGTGAAGGGCAGGCCGTCCTTTTCACCGGCCGTGACGAGGCGGCGGGGGCCGACCTCGCCGGCCGCTGCCCGGGCGCCGTGTTCCAGCGCGGCGACGTCGCCTCGCCCGACGACTGCGCCCGGGCGGTCACCCGTGCGATGGAACTCGGCGGCGGCCGCATCAGCGGGCTGGTCAACAATGCCGGCATGTCGCGCCGCGTCGCCTTCGCCGAGGCGCAGGTGGAGGATTGGGATCAAGTGATGGCGGTGAACGCCCGCAGCGCCTTCCTGTTCACCCGCCTCGCCCTTCCGGGGCTGCGGGCGGCGCGGGGCGCGGTGGTGAACGTCGCCTCCGTCGCCGGCAAGATCGGGGAGGAGGGGCTGGCGATCTACTGTGCGTCGAAGGCGGCGGTGATCGGCATGACCCAAGCGCTGGCGCTGGAATTCGGCGATGAGGTCCGCTTCAACGCCGTCTGCCCCGGCCAGATCGACACCCGCATGATGCAGGGCATCAAGACGCAGGAGATCAAGCGGCGCCGTTTGGAGCAACGGATCCCCGCTGGCCGTTTCGGCGCGCCGGAGGAAGTCGCCGACGTGGTCGTCTGGCTGCTGTCGGAGCGTTCGAGCTATGTCAACGGCACCGTCCTGACCATCGACGGCGGCGAGACCGCCGGGATGCGCACCCCGCGCGGTCTGGACGAGTGATGGGTCCCCCGGCGCCGGTCTCATACGGTTGGAAAATGATCACTTCCATCATTTTCCAACCGTGAAACCCGTCAGATCAAAGCGTTAGCGTTGATTGAGAGGGTGATACCAACGGCGCCTTCAGGTGCCGTTGGTATCAGGCCGGCGTCAGGGACTGGCCGATTTTTTCCAGGTAGGGGATCAGGCTCTCGCCGCCGCGGATGATGTCGCGTTCGATGGCGGCCCGCGCGGCGGGGCCGTCATGGGCGCGGAGTGCGGCTATCAGCGCCAGATGCTCGTCGGCGCCGGCGTAGTCGTCGTGTTCGACCTCGTTGTAGAACACGTTCAGGATCGGACCCATCGACACCCACAGGCTTTCGATCTGGCCGACCAGCATTTCCATCCCCGACAGCCGGTAGACCGCGAAGTGGAAGTCGCGGTTGTGCTGAAGCGCCGCCGTGACGTCGCGGGCGCGCTCCGCCGCGTCGAACCGGGCATGTGCCTCGGTCAGGCGGGCGATGTCCTCCGCCGTGGCATGGGCGGCGCCGAGTTCCGCCGCCAGGCCTTCCAGGGCGATGCGGATGGTGCGGATTTCCAGATAGCGCGACAGGCTGAGCCCCGGCACGCAGACGAAGCGGCCCGATCGCAGTTCCAGCCCCTGTTCGCTGACCAGCCGCAGGCAGGCCTCGCGCACCGGCGTTATGCTGGTGCCCAACTCGTCCGCCAGATCCTGCATGACCAGCCGCTGGCCCGGCTTGAAGCTCCCCGCGATTAGCGCTTCGCGCACCGCCACATAGGACCGCGCCGACAGGTTTCCCGGTTCGATCGGCTGCATTCGCACGACGTCATCTCCTCACACACGGACGAACGGCAGGGGGCGATGCCTTGGGCCCGCCCCCGCCATCCTATAAGCTATAACACAGAAAGGTCAGGCGCCGACCCGCATCGCTGCAGGCAGCGCATGCAGTGTCTCGGCGATGACACCCAGCGTGCGGTCGATTAGCGCCTCGTCATGGGCGGTCGACAGGTAGAGGCGCTTCAGCGGCAGGGGCTGGAAGATGAACCGCTGCTCCACCAGCCGCCGGCGGAAGGCGAGGTCGGCGGCGTTGTCGTTGCGCAGCAGATCCTCGTAGCGCTGGAAGGCGCCCTGGAAGAAATAGAGCAGCCAGACAGAGCCGTAGCCGGCCGGTTGCGCCGGAATCCCCAGCCGCTCCACGATGGCGGACAGGCCGTTTCGCATGCGGTCGCCCAGGGCGAACAGCCGCTCGTAGGTGCCCGGCCGCTCCAGCTCGCCGATGGTCGCCAAGAGGGCCGCCAGCGAGGGCGGCGTGCCGTTGAAGGTGCCGCCCATGAAGACCGCGCCCTGGCCGGTCCGGCCCAGCCGTTCCATCAGGTCGGCGCGGCCGGCCAGGATCCCGACCGGATGGCCGGAGGCCACTGCCTTGCCGAAGGTGGCGAGATCGGGCGTCACCCCGACGATGGACTGGTAGCCGCCCAGTGCGTGGCGGAAGCCGGTGATGACCTCGTCGAAGATCAGCACGGTGCCATGGTCGGCGGTCAGCCGACGCAGGTCGCGCAGGAAGGCGTCATGGGCGACCACCGATCCCATATTGTGGGCGATCGGCTCGATGATGACCGCGGCGACCTCGCCCGGATGGGCGGACAGGTAATCCTCCACCGCCTGGGCGTCGTTGTAGGGCAGGACCACGGTGTGCCGGGCGGCGTCGAGCAGGATGCCGTCGCACACCGGGTCGTATTGGCCGATGCGGTCGGCGGGCGACTGCACGTTCATGGCGACATAGTCGTGCCAGCCGTGATAACCGCCCTGGAACTTGATGACGGTGCGCCGCCCGGTGGCGGCGCGGGCCAGCCGTAGCGCGTGGTAGGTCGCCTCCGACCCGCTGTTGCAGAAGGCCACCTGATCGGCGCAGGGGATCAGGCGGACCAGCGTTTCCGCCGCCTCGATCTCCAGGTCCAGCGCCGCGGCGCCGATCAGGTCGATGCGTTCGGACACCGCCGTCACGCGGTCACGCACGGCGGCGGCGCAGTGGCCCAGCATGTTGGCGCCGAATCCGCAGTGATAATCGACATGCTCGTTGCCGTCGGCGTCGTACAGGTACGGTCCGGCGGCGCGCACGAACACATAGGGGTGAGCCAGCTGACGGCTGGGGCTGAGCAGCCCGCCGGGCATGACGGCCCGCGCCCGCGCGGTCAGCGCGGCGTTGTCGGTTTCGATTGGCATGGTTGGTCCTCGTCAGGGCTGCCGGGACGGGCAGCGGATCGGCCCGTCCCGGCCGGCGGTCTCAGGACAGGATGTCGTGGACGACCGTCTCGATGCCGGCGGCGTCGAGCTGGTAGTGGCGGTAGAGGTGCGTCGGCGGGGCGATCAGGCTGTATTCGTCGCGGATGCCGTGGCGGATCAGCACCGCCTTCGTTCCGGCCTCCGCCATCACCTCCGCCACGGCACCGCCGAGCCCGCCGAGGATGTTGTGCTCCTCTACCGTGAGGATGATGCGGGAGCGTTCGGCCGCCGCCAGCACCGCCTCGCGGTCGAGCGGCTTGATCGTGTGCATGTCGATCAGCCCGACCGACAGGCCGGACGCCCGCAGCGCCCGCACCGCCTCGCGGGAAGGGTGGACCATGGTGCCGCAGGCGATGATGGTCAGGTCGGTGCCCGTCTCATGTTCGATGGCTTTGCCGAACCGGAAATCCGGCAGGTCGTCATAGACGTTCGGTTCCTGCCCGCGGCCGATGCGGAAATAGATCGGCTCCGGGTGGTCGGCCGATGCCTTGATCGCGGCGGCCAGCTGCGGACCGTCGGCCGGATTGACCACGGTCAGCCCGGCGATGGAGCGCATGATCGCCAGATCCTCCGTCGCATGGTGCGAGGTGCCGTAGAAGCCGAGCGCGATGCCGGCATGGTGCCCGATCAGTCGCACCGGCAAGGCGGAATAGGCGACGTCCATGCGGATCTGCTCGCAGCACAGCAGCCCGAGGAAGGAGGCGAAGGTCGCCACGAATGGCATCATGCCGGTGGTGGCGATGCCGGCTGCCGCGGACACCATGTTCTGTTCCGAGATGCCGAACTGGATGAAGCGGTCGGGATACCGGGCGGCGAAGCGGGCGAGGCCGTTGGAGTATTGCAGGTCGGCGGTCCCGGCCATCACCGGATGGCCGTCCTCCACCAGCGCCGACAGCGCATCCGACAGGTAGGACAGGCCGGGCGCGCGGGCATTGAGCTGCCGGTATTGCCAGCTGCCGGGATTGACCGGCCCGGCGAGGGTTTCTGCGGCGGTCATCGGGCGTCTCCTTGGGCGGCGTCTTTTTGGGCGATGGCGGGGCTGGCGGGCTGCCCCATGATCTCGGCGATGGCGGCGGCCTCGTCCTCCGGCGCCAGATATCCCAGGTGCCAGCCGGCCTCCCGCTCCATGTAGCCGACACCCTTGCCCTTCAGGGTCCTGGCGATGACGCAGGCCGGCTTCCGGCGGGTCTTGTCCTGCTTCAGCCGGCGGAACAGGGTGGCGAGAGCGGCGACGTCGTGGCCGTCCACCTCATGCACCTCCCAGCCGAAGGCTCGCCATTTGTCGGCCAGCGGCTCGATCCCCATCACCTCGTCGACTTGGCCGTCGAGCTGGTAGCCGTTGCGGTCGACGATGGCGATCAGGTTGCCGGCCTTCTGATGGGCGGCGGCCATCGCCGCTTCCCACACCTGCCCTTCCTGCATCTCGCCATCGCCGAGCATGACATAGACGTCGAAGCGCCGGCCCATCATCCGGCCGCCCATCACCATGCCGAGACCGGCGGACAGCGCGTGCCCGATGGAGCCGGAGCTGAAATCCACCCCCGGCACCTTGGTCATGTCCGGGTGGTCGCCAAGCGGATTGCCGAGACGGGTGTAGCCGTCCAGCAGCTCCTTCGGAAAGAAGCCCCAGTCGGCCAGCAGCGGGTAGAGCCCGACCGCGGCGTGGCCCTTGCCCATCAGGAAACGGTCGCGGTCCGGCCAGCGCGGCTCGCCGTGACGCAGGCGCATGGCGTCGTAATAGAGCGTCGCGAACAGCTCCGCGCAGGAGAAGGTCGAGGAATAGTGGCCGACCTTGGCGATGGCGATCAGCCGGATCGTCTCCAGCCGGACATGCCGGGCGCGTTCCTCCAGATGAGCGATGGTTTCGGGCGCCAAAATTTCGGGCGCCAAAATTTCGGGCGTCGGAGTTCGGCCGGCGCCCATGGGATCGGGCGCCGGTCCGGCGATGGCGGTCGTTGGCATGGTCATCCTGTCAGCGGATCGGCGCTGGATCGTGTGGGCGGGGTGCAAGGGCGCGCCGAATTGCCCTCGACAACTTATAACTTATAAGATACAAGTTGGGAATGGCAAGCGCGACGTTGCCGCCCATTCCGCCGCGGTCTGCGGCCGGAACCCCCGTCGGCGCCCCCGTATCCAATCCCCGCAATCAGGATGAGCCGATCCCATGACCAACGCCCTTCGTGCCTTGGACATCGACCTGCATCTGCATTCGCAAACCAATGCCCGCGCCCATGAGGAGCGCGGGCCGCTCGCCCTGGTGCGGGGCGACGGCGTCCATGTCGTGGACGAGTCCGGCCGCCGCTATATCGAGGGGATGGCCGGGCTGTGGTGCGCGTCGCTCGGCTTCGACGAGGCGCGGCTGGCCGAGGTTGCCGCCCGCCAGATGCGGACGCTGGCGACCTATCACACCTTCAACCACCGCACGAACGACGCCTGCGTCGCGTTGGCGGAAGCCATCTCGGCCATCTCGCCGATCAAGGGCGGGAAGATCTTCTTCGCCAATTCGGGGTCGGAGGCCAACGACACGATGGTGAAGCTGGCTTGGTACTACAACGCCGCGCGGGGCCGGCCTGAGAAGCGCAAGATCATCAGCCGCACCGGCGCCTTCCACGGCAGCACGGTGATGGGCGCGGCGCTCAGCGGCCTGCCGCACATGCACCGCGCCTTCAACCTGCCGGACCAGGGGGTGGTCTTCACCGCCTGCCCCAACCATGCCCGCCATGCGGAACCCGGCGAAAGCCGGGAGGATTACGCGACAAGGCTCGCCGCCGAGCTGGAGGCGCTGATCCAGGCGGAGGGTGCCGACAGCATCGCGGCAATGATCGCCGAACCGGTGATGGGGGCGGGCGGGGTGATCCTGCCGCCGGAGACCTACTTCCCCAAAATCCAGGCGGTGCTGGCCCGCCATGACATCCTGCTGCTGGCCGATGAGGTGATCTGCGGGTTCGGCCGCACCGGCAACTGGTTCGGCAGCCAGACCTTCGGCTTCCTGCCGGATATGATGTCGATGGCGAAGGGCCTGTCGTCAGGCGCCATTCCCATCGCCGCGGTGGCGCTGAGCGACCGCATCTATCAGGCGATTGCCGACCAGAGCGCGGAGATCGGCGTCTTCGGCCACGGCTTCACCTATTCCGGTCATCCGGTGTCGGCGGCGGTCGCGACGGAGGCGATCCGCATCTATCACGAGATCGATGTGGTCGGCCGTGCCCGCCGGCTGGGGGCCTATCTGCGCGCCGCCCTGGACGAGGCTTTGGCCGGGCACCCGCTGGTCGGCGAGATCCGCAGCGTCGGCCTGCTGGCCGGCATCGGCCTGACCGCCGACCCGGCGACCGGCCGCGAGTTCGATCCCGCCCTGCGGGTCGGTGCGCAGGTGGAGCGGCGCTGCCTCGCCCATGGGGCGATCATCCGCAACATGGGCGACAACATCGCGCTCTGCCCGCCCTACGTCATCGAACCCGGACAGATCGACGCGCTGGTGGAGCGGCTGCGTGCCGCGCTCGACGATGTCGCCGACACGCTGTCCCGCGACAGCCTCGCCGCCTGAGGGGGACCCGTCATGACTTATCTCGATCTGCTCGATCAGGCCCGCCTGATCCGTGACGGCGAAATCAGCGCCGCCGAACTGCTCGACGCCGCCATCGCCCGCATCGAGGCGGTGAACCCGGTGCTGAACGCGGTGATCCTGCCGCTCTACGATCAGGCCTGCGCCGCGCTGGAGAGTGGGGAGGCGTCGTCCGGACCCTTCGCCGGCGTGCCCTTCCTGATCAAGGATCTCTACTGCCATGTCAGCGGCACGCCGACCACCGGCGCCTCTCGCCTGCTGGCCGGGGCCGTCGTCGACCATGACAGCGAATTGATGGCCCGTTACCGCCGCGCCGGCCTGCTGACGGTCGGCAAGACCAACCTATGCGAGTTCGGGACGCTCGGCACGACGGAGCCGGTGCTGTTCGGCCCGACCCGCAACCCGTGGGACCCCAGCCGGTCCAGCGGCGGGTCGAGCGGCGGTGCCGCGGCGGCGGTCGCAGGCGGCATGGTGCCGGTGGCCCATGGCGGCGACGGCGCCGGCTCAATCCGCATTCCCGCTTCCTGCTGCGGCCTGTTCGGGCTGAAGCCGACGCGGGGGCGCATCACCATGGGCCCCGATCTGGGCGACAGCCTGGGCGGCATCGTCAACGAACATGTGGTGACGATGACCGTGCGCGACAGCGCGGCCCTGCTCGACGCCACCCACGGGCCGATGGCCGGCGATCCCTACAGCGCGCCGCCGCCGGCGGACAGCTTCCTGTCGCAGGTCGGCCGCGAACCCGGACGCCTGCGCATCGCGGTCACCGACCACTCGCTGCTGGGCACCGATGTCGATCCCGATTGTGTGGCCGCGGTGCGCGACACCGCCCGTCTTTGCGCCGAGTTGGGGCATGACGTCGAAATCGCCGCCCCGGTCTTTGACGCGGAACAATACCAGTCGGCCTATCGCCGTTTCTGGTCGATGACGGCGACGCGCAGCCTATGGAGCATCGGCCGCGCCACCAATCGCTCCCCCGCCGCGCTGGCCGACGAGGTCGAGCCCTTCAACCGCCATCTGTTTGAGCATGGCAGCCGCATCCTGGCGGCGGATTACGTGACGGATCTCGGCTGCTTCCATGGTTTCTCCCGCATCCTCGGGCGCTTTCTGGAACGCTACGACGTCTGGCTGACGCCGACGCTGGGCTCGCCGCCGCCGAAGCTCGGCCATTTCGATGCCGGGCTGCATGGCGGGGAAGCCGTGATGGATCGCTTCATGCAATTCCTGGCCTTCACCACCTTCGCCAACATGGCCGGCCTGCCGGCGATGAGCGTTCCGCTGTCGTGGAACGCCGAAGGGCTGCCGGTCGGCTCCCAGTTCACCGGCCGCGTAGGCGACGAGGCGACGCTGTTCCGTCTCGCCGGCCAGTTGGAACGCGCCCGCCCCTGGCGGGACCGCCGCCCGCCCGTCCACGCCGCCTGACCCCGGAGGATACGATCATGGAAAGCCAGGGATTTGTGGAGTTCGCCGGCGTCCAGAAAAGCTATGACGGGCGCACTCTGGTGATTGAGGGACTGGACCTGTCGATCCCAAAGGGGGAATTCCTGACGATGCTGGGGCCGTCGGGTTCCGGCAAGACCACCAGCCTGATGATGCTGGCGGGGTTCGAGGCGCCGTCGCGCGGCGAAATCCGGGTGGCCGGCAGGCCGATCCAGAATGTGCCGCCGCACCGCCGCAACATCGGTATGGTGTTCCAGAACTACGCGCTGTTCCCGCATATGACCATCGCCGAGAATCTGGCCTATCCGCTGAAGGTGCGCCGGATGGGACGTGCGGAGATGGAGGGGCGGGTGGCCCGCGCGCTCGACATGGTGCAGATGGGGGCGCTGGCGCAGCGCCGTCCCTCCCAACTCTCGGGCGGGCAGCAGCAGCGGGTGGCGCTGGCGCGGGCGCTGGTGTTCGAACCGGATCTGGTGCTGATGGACGAGCCGCTGGGGGCGCTGGACAAGAACCTGCGGGAGCACATGCAGTTCGAGATCAAGCATCTGCATGAGCGTCTCGGCGTCACCATGGTCTATGTCACCCACGACCAGGCGGAGGCTCTGACCATGTCCGACCGCATCGCCGTCTTCAACCGCGGCCGGGTGGAACAGCTGGCGACGCCGGAAGAACTGTACGAGAAACCGGCCACCGTCTTCGTCGCCGGCTTCATCGGCGAGAACAACCGGCTGTCCGGCGTGCTGGCCGACCGGCAGGGCGATGGCGGGGCCGTCAGGCTGGAGAGCGGTTTGGTGGTGCAGGCCCGTGTTGCCGCCGGGCTGGGGGCCGGGGCTTCGGTCACCGTGTCATTGCGGCCCGAGCGGGTCCGGCTGGTGCCGACCGGCGAAGCCGGAGGAGAGGGCCTGTTCGGCCATGTCTGCGAACTGATCTATCTGGGCGACCACATCCGCGTGCATCTGGCGGACGGTCCGGCCGCCGGTCTGGTCGCGAAAATTCCCAACAACGCCGATCACCAGCATGTGCGCCCGGGCGGCCGTTATCGGGTGGAATGGGGACCGGCCGACGCCATCGCGCTGCCGGTCGGTCACTGACCGGAGCGACGTCCGGCCGGCGGGGGAGGCGCTTTGGCGCCTCCGCACCGTCGGGCGGTTTGTTCAGCGGCGGGCATCCAGGCTGAAGCGGCCGGCGCCGAAGGCGACGATCTGCAACAGGCCGCCGGCGATCGAGATGTTCTTGAAGAAGTGGAAGTACTGGTCGAGGTCGGCGAGGTTGTTGTGGAAGGTCACCGCCGTCGCGACCGTGAAGACCGCCATGGCGAGCGCCACCAGCCGGGTCTGGAAGCCGACGATCAGGGCCAGGCCGCCCACCAGTTCGACCAGCAGCGCCATCGCATAGGACAGTTCGGGCACCGGCAGGCCGACCGACTGGATGTAGCCGATGGTCATCGTCGGTGCGATCAGCTTGCCATAGCCGGAGACCAGGAACAGGCCCGCCAGCAAGACGCGGCCAGCCAGCGGAGCCGCATCGGCGGCGATCGAGGCCATCGGAAGGGAGGAGGTCGAAGCGGTCGGGGCGGAGATGGTCATGTCAGTCATCCTTGCTTTGATCGGGTTTCGGTGATCGGGATTTTCGGATCGGCGCCTGGTTTCTTCGTCGGCGCCGGGGATGACAGAGATCTACGCGCCTTCTCCGTTCAGGAAAATCGGGATAAAATGGACCGTAACATTCGAGAAAACTGAAAAGAGGCCGAGCGCTACCCCCCTTGCTGCGATTGCCCGGCCACGCCAGCGTGCGTCATACAGGAAGTTCCGGCGGTATGTTGGTCGCGGAACCAGTCGCCCCATGCCGCAGATTGGAATTGAGTTATCGCTCAGTGTCCGTGGCATGTTCGGTAAAGGCCAAATCCTGCCCCCGCAACCAAATCACCTATTCGCCAAGGCCGGCTCCTTCTCGGAGCCGGCCTTTCGCGTTTCCAGGCCGCGGCGCTGATCACGGTCCTATGGCCATGCGACGGCAGATCGTGTCCCATGCCGTGGTGTAGGACTTGGCAAGCCAATCATCATTGCGCGCGGTGGTTCCGGCGCGAAAGTGTCCACCGATTCCGGCCGATGACGTCCACTCCGCGGGGGGCACCTTTGCAGATCACCTGCTGCGTCATCGCGCCGTCCTCGCCCGTCACCTCCACCATCACACGCCACTTCCCGGAGCGTAGACCCGGTGCCGCGCCCCGGATGCGAGGCGCCCGATTGAAGTCGGTCGGCTTGGGGAGTGCGGCGGCGTCGTTCAGCCAAGCGGGCCGGAACCGGCGGACACCGGCGGTTCCCTGGACAAAAGGCCTTTGGCCAGCAGCTGAAGATACATCCGAACGGCCTCTTCCGGCAGATTGACGACACCGTTCTCATCGGTGTAGCGCAAGGCGAGATAACCCCGCGTGGCGATCAGCATGTAGACCAGCGGTTCCAGGGCTTCGTCGCCGAGGTTGGCGATCTCGCCGTTCTTGCGGGCGTTGCGCAGGAAGCGCATGTAGCCGCCGGTGATGTTGTGGAAATGCTGGCGGTGGGCCTTGGGCGCGAAGATTTCCGCCTCGTTGAGGATGCGCAGGAAATAGGGCATGCGCTTGAGGAAGGAGAAGAAGGCCCGGAACGACTGTTCCTCCTTCTCCAGAAAGGTCCTGGCGCCGCTGGCCTGCTGGCGGATGTGGGCCAGCATCTTGGCGCCCAGCACCGGAAGCAGCTCGTCGAAGATTTCCTGCCGCGAGGCGAAGTAGTTGTAGAAGGTGCCCTGCGCCAAGTTCGCCCGCTGGGTGATCCGGGTGATCGAGGCGTCGATGTAGCCGTATTCCCCCACCACCTCGGCGGCGGCCTGGAACAGAGCGTCACGGACCTCTTCCGACCGCTGCACCCGCGTCTTCTTTCCCGCCGTCCGCCCCATCGCCGCCATCGCCTGCAATCTCCCTATCCGTCCCGGATTTAGCCGTTCCCCACGCCTTTGACGAGAGAAACCGACGCCTGGTGCGGGTGATCGGGCAACCGCCCGAACGCCTCCAGCACGTCGTCGATCGCCGCGTCGGGCAGGGCGCGGGCGAAGCGCTCGATCCGGTCGTAGGCGTCGGCGGGCACCCCGGTCTCGCCGCCGATGCGGCGGACCAGCGCGCTCACCGCCTCCCAGGGCAGGGCGAAATCGTCGGTCGTCATGTCCTGGCGGCGGGTCAGCGCCGTGCCGTCCTCCAACACCACCTCGATGGCGCAGCACAGCCGCCGCACGCCTTCGTCGGGAACGAGATCGACCCGTTCGACCAGGGCGTTGACCGCGCCGTCGTCGTAGCGGGTCATCGTCTCCATGGTCGGCACGCCGCGCAGCAGGGTCAGCGCGATGCAGAAGGGGATGCTCATCAGCGTGCCGGAGATGCTGGCGAACGGCCCGTTGGAATCCATCCCGGCATAGCCGGTCTCGAACGGGTTCATGCGCACGGTCACGGACCGGATGGCCCGGCCTTCCACCTCGCCGCGCAGGGCGAGCGCCGCGGTGACCGGGGTCTGGTTGAAGGCGCAGACCGGGTAGGGCTTGAAGGTGACGCGATGGATCGACCAGTCGCGCCCCAGCCGCGCCGCCAGCTCCACCGGATCGCAGCCGGTGCGGGCGAAGGCGCGGACGAAGCCGGTGCGGCCCTCGAAGGCGTGGGGCGCGGAGATGGAGCCCGCCGCCGCCAGCCGCGCCGCCGTCAGGCCGTTCACCGCGGCGACGCCGACCTGATAGCGCCACTCGTCGGTGCCGTCGTCGAAGGATTGCAGGATGCCGCCGGTGAAGGAAGCGGCGTTGGCGAGCGCCGCCGCGATGCGCTCCTCCGGCAGGCCGAGCAGACACGCCGCCCCGGCGGCGGCGGCCAATGTGCCATAGAGCGGCGAGGCGCGCAGGCCGGCGGGCGTGGTCAGCGGTGAGAAGGCGTTCTCCAGCAGCCCGCCCGCCTCGTAGCCGGCGACCAGGGCCGGCAGCAGCCGTTCGACCGGGCCGTCCCCGGCCTCGACCAAGGCGGTCAGCAGAGGGATCAGCACGGCGCCGATGTGGGCGGCGCCGCAGGTGTCCTCCTGCGCCCGGCCATGGAACAGGGCGGAGCCTGCCAGCGCCGCGCCGGGAACGCTGGTCCGTCGTCCATCCCCCAGCATGGTAACGCCGCCGGAATGTTCCCCATGCAGGGCCAGCGCCGCCGCCCGCGCCACCGGGGCGTAAGACGTGCCGTGCCCGCCGAGGGCGATTCCGTAGCCGTTCAGCAGGCAGACCCGCGCCTTCTCGACCACGTCGGGCGGCAGGCTGTCCAGGGTCAGGCCGGCGATGAAGCGGGCGATGGCCGCCGCCAGGGTGTCGTCGGGAGCGGTCATGGGGTGTCCTCCGGATGGGTGGGGGCCAGTTCATCGCGCAGCACGCGCTTCAGCACCTTGCCGGACGGGTTGCGCGGCAGGGCCTCGCGCAGCAGCAGGCGCTTGGGCACCTTGAAGCCGGCGAGGTGCCGGCGGCAGTGCTGTTCCAGCGTCTCGGCGTCGAGACTCTCGCCCTCCTTGAGCACCACGACCGCCGCCGGCACCTCGCCCCAGCGCTCGTCGGGGACGGCGATGACGGCGACCTCGACGACCTGGGGCAGCAGGAAGACGACCCGTTCGATCTCCGAGGAGGCGATGTTCTCGCCGCCGCTGATGATCATGTCCTTCTTGCGGTCGGTCAGGAACAGGAAGCCGTCGGCGTCGAGATAGCCGACGTCGCCGGTGCGGAACCAGTCGCCGTAGAAGCTGCGCGCCGTCTTTTCCGGGTCCTTCCAGTAACCCTTGGTGACCTTCGGCCCGCGCAGGCAGATCTCGCCGACCTCCCCGGCGGGCAGGGAGGTGCCGGCGTCGTCGCGGATGTCGATCTCCACATGGGCGAGCGCCCGGCCCGTCGAGCCGATCTTCTCGATCTCGCGCCCGGCCTCCATCAGCGTGTCGCCCGAACAGCTCTCCGTCAGGCCGTAGCCGTCGATGTAGCGGGCGTTGGCGAACAGACCGGTGAAGTCGCGGATGCGCTGCTCCGGCGTGCGCTCGCCGCCGCCGATCGCCCATTTCAGGCTGGAGACGTCATAGCGCCCGCGCTCCGGGTGGGACAGGATGCGCCCGACCATCACCGGGGCGAACCAGGCGCCGGTCAGTCGCTCGCGCTCGATGGCGGCGAGCGCCGTGTCGGGATCGAAGTCGCGCAGCAGGCAGATCGTGCCGCCCAGCCACAGCACCGCGAGGCCCGGCAGGTCGAAGGCGCCGACATGGTACAGCGGCCCGACCGCCAGCAACCGGTCCTCCGCCGTCAGCCCCAGCGCCGTCACATGGTCCATGCATTTCCAGTAGAAGTTCTCGTAGGAATGCATGACCCCCTTGGGGTGGTCGGTGGTGCCCGAGGTGTACATCAGCCGGAACAGGTCCTGCGTCCCGCGCACCCGCATCGGCGGCACCGGCCCTTCCGTGCCGGCCAGCGTCCGTCCGTCCGCCTGCGCCGCCGCGTCGACCAGGACGGCGTTCGGGTCGTCCTCCACCGCCGCGGCCAATTCGGTGTCGGCGAAGACCAGCATCGCCCCGGCGTTGCCGGTGATGAAGGCGACCTCGGGGGCGGCCAGCCGGTAGTTGATGGGCAGGAACACCGCGCCGAGGTGGCTGGCGGCGAAGGCGATTTCCAGGAAGGCGGCGCTGTTCTTCATCACCACCGCCACCACGTCGCCCTCGCGCACGCCGCGCCGGTGGAGGAAGGCGGCCATGCGCCCGATGCGGTCGAGGAAGTCGGCGTAGCTGATGCGCTGGTCGCCGTAGACCAACGCCAGCCGGTCCGGCGTGCGCAGCGCGTGGAACCGGATGAAGGCGCTCAGATTGACCACGGGTGTCCCCTCCCTCGGGATGTGCGGCCGGCTTATCCGCCGGCTTCGCTCAGTAGGATTTCGGCATGCCGAGATCGTGCATGGCGATGAAGTTCAGCACCATCTCTTCCGACACCGGGGCGAAGCGGAACAGCCTTGCGTCGCGCCACAGCCGCTCGACGTGATACTCCTTGGCATAACCCATGCCGCCCATCGCCTGCATCGACCGCTCGATGGCGTGGGACGCCGCCTGCGCCGCGATCAGCTTGGCGATGTTGGCCTCGCTGCCGTAGGGCAGGCCCGTGTCGCACAGCGACGCCGCCTTCAAATTCATCAGCCGGGCGCATTGCAGCTCGGCGTGGGCCTGGGCGAGCGGGAACTGGACGCCCTGGTAGGCGGCCACCGGCTTGTCGCCGAAGACCTTGCGGTCCTTGGCGTAGTCCACCGCCAGCCGGATGGCGAGGCTGCCGGCGCCGACCAGTCCGGCGGTGGTGACGATGCGCTCGGTGTTCAGCACGTCGAGAAGCTGGTGCCAGCCGCCGTCGAGCGTGCCGATCAACTCGTCCGGTTCGATCCGCACGTCGTCAAAGTAGACGGTGCTGGAGGCCAGCGTGTTGGTGCCGACCTTTTCGATCGGCTGGTGGCTGAGCCCTTCGCGATCCACGTCGATCAGGAACAGGCTGATGCCGGCGGTGCGGCGGCCGGCTTCCTCCAGCCGGGTGGTGCGGGCAACCACCAGCATCTTCTGCGCGTCGGGCACGCCGGTGATCCAGATCTTCTGGCCCTTCAGCCGCCAGCCCTGGCCGTCAGCATGGGCGAAGGTCCGGATCTCCAGGCTGTTGGAGCCGGCGTTCGGCTCGGTCAGCGCCATGCAGAAATTCAGCTTGCCCTGGATCAGGGCGGGCAGCATGGCGTCCTTCTGCGCCTTGCTGCCGAACTTCGCCAGCGCCACGCCGCCGAAGATCGGGTTGATCATGAAGAGCTGGGCCAGCGTCGAGCCGCCGCCCGCCGCCGACAGCGCCTCCACCACCAGCGCCATGTCGAGCATGCCGAGGCCGGAGCCGCCATACTCCTCGGGCAGGGAGACGCCGCCGAGCCCGGATTCGCAGATGCCGGCCCAGGCCTCGGTCGGGAAGCTCTTCTTCGCGTCCTGCTCGCGCCAATAGTCGGGACCGAACTCGGCGCCGACGCGCGACGCCGTCTCGATCATCAGGCGCTGTTCTTCGGAAAGCTGGAAGTCCATGGGGAATCGTTCCTTGGGTCAGGCGGCGCGAAGCAGGCGCAGCGGCCGCTCCAGCCCGGCGATGATGCGGTTGAGGAAGGCCAGGGCGGTCACGCCGTCGAACAGCCGATGGTCCGCCGACAGGACGAGGCCGAGTTCGCGCTTCAGCACCGGCGCGCCCGCCGCATCGGGACGGAACACGGAGCGGACGCTGCCGACGCCGAGGATGCTCGACTGGCCGGGATTGATGATCGAGGTCATGTAGGTGACGTTGTGCATGCCGGCGTTCGACACGGTGACGGCGCCGCCCTGGAAGTCCTCCTCCGTCAGGCGGCCGTCGCGGGCGCGGCGGGTCAGCGACGCGGCCTCCGCCGCCAGCCGGTCGAGCGGCAGGGTCGCCGCTCCGTGCAACACCGGGGCGACCAGCCCGCGCGGCGTGTCCACCGCCATGCCGATGTCGCCGCGGCCAAGGGCGAGGATCGCGCCGCCGGAAGGCTCGTCGTCCCACACCCGGTCCATCTCCGGCATGGCGGCCAGCGCCCGCCCGACTGCGGCCAGCACCAGATGGGTCATCGAAATCCGCGGCAGCCCGGATTCGATGTCGGCATTCAGCCGGTCGCGTAGCGCGGCCAGCTCCGTCACCTCGGCTTCCGCGGCGAGGTAGAAATGCGGCACATCGCGCTTGGCGGCGGTCAGGCGGCGGGCGACGGTCGCTTGCAGGGTGGTGGGCTTCGACCGCTCCCCGGCGGGGGCTTCGACCTTTGGCGCCTGCGGCACAGGCTGAGGCGCGGGTCGAGGCGTGGGCCGCGTTTGCGCCGCCGCCTCGACATCGGCCACCTTGATGCGGCCACGCGGCCCGCTACCGGTCACCGCCGCCAGATCGACGCCGAGCCCCTCGGCGCGCCGGCGGGCGAGCGGAGTCGACAGGATGCGCTCCCCATTGCTGCGGACCGGGGCGGGCAGGGGGCGGGCGTTGGCGGCGACGGGAAGCGGGGCGGCAATCGGGGTGGGCGCCTCCGCCGGTTGCGGAGCGGGGGCGGCGCCCGCGCCATCGGCGGACCAGCGGGCGATCGGGGTGCCGACCGCCACCGTCTCGCCGGCCGGGATGGTGGTCTCGATCAGCACGCCGTCGCTGTCGGCCTCGACCTCCGAGGCGATCTTGTCGGTTTCGACGACGAGCAGCACGTCGCCGCTGCGGAAGGGCTGGCCGGGCGACACCCGCCATTCGGCGAGCACCCCTTCGGTCATCGTCAGCCCCAGCTTGGGCATCACCAGTTCGCGGACCATGGTCATTGCCCCGTGAAGGCGGCCTTGCGCTTCTCCAGGAAGGCGCGGCAGCCCTCGTGCGCGTCCCGGCTGTCGAGCACCAGCCCGATCATCGCCTGCTCGTAGGCCAGGGAGGCGCCGAGCGGCATCTCCGCGCCGTGGCGCAGCGTGCGCTTGGTCAGCTTCAGGATCAGCGGCGACTTGGCGGCGATCTTCTGGGCGGTCGCCATCGCCTCGGCCATCAGCTCGGCCTTCGGCACGGCGCGGTTGACCAGTCCCCAGGCGACCGCTTCCGCGGCGGTGAACTGGTCGCCGGTGAAGACCAGCTCACGCGCCCGGCAAGCCGGGATCTGGCGCAGGATGCGCTGGGTGCCCCCCGCGCCGGGGAACAGGCCGAGGTTGATTTCCGGCAGGCCGAACTTCGCGCTGTCGGCGGCGATGCGGATGTCGAGCGACAGCACCAGCTCGGTCCCGCCGCCGAGCGCCCAGCCGTTGACAGCGGCGACGGTCGGCTTGTCGCAGGTCTCGAACCGGCGGAACACCCGATGGACGATCTCCGCGAAGTCGAGATAGTGGGCGAGGCCCTGGCGGCTGTCGAGGTCGGCGATGTCGCCGCCGGCCACGAAGGCGCGCTCGCCCGCCCCGGTGACGACGATGACGTGCACGCCGTCGTCGGCCTCCAAGTCGCCCAGCGCCCGTTCCAGCTCCAGCAGGGTCGGCACGTCGAGCGCGTTGAGGGTCGCCGGGCGGTTGATGGTGATCAGGCCCACGGCGCCGTCGCGGCTGGTGAGGATGGGGCGTTCGTCCGTCATGATGCTGGTCCTCCCGTGGGGCGTTCAGGCGAGCGTGCTCTTGACCGCCGCGACGATCCGGTCGGCGTCGGGCAGATAGGCCGCTTCGAGGGTCTTGGCGAAGGCGATGGGCATGAAGGGCGCGCCGACCCGCAGCACCGGGGCGTCGAGGTCGTCGAAGGCGTCCGACGCGATGCGCGCGGCGATCTCCGCCCCGACTCCGAAGGCCTGCACCGCCTCGTGCGCGATCACCACCCGGTGGGTCTTGGCGACGGAGGCGAAGACGGCCTCCTCGTCCCAGGGCTGAATCCAGCGCAGATCGATGATCTCCGCCTCGATGCCCTCGGCGGCCAGCCGGTCGGCGGCGGCGCGGGCGGCGTAGAGGGTGGCGCCGTAGGTGACGATGGTGGCGTCGCGGCCCGCCCGGTCGATGCGCGCCTTGCCGACCTCGCGCGGGGCGTTCACGTCGATGTCGCCCTGAAGCGCGTAGAGCGCCTTGTTCTCGACGACGACGACCGGGTCGGGCGCCTCAATGGCGGCGCGCAGCAGGCTGTAGGCGTCGGCGACGGTGGCCGGACAGACGACGCGCAGGCCGGGGATGTGGGCGAACCACGCCTCCAGGCACTGCGAATGCTGCGGCCCGGCGTTCAGCCCGCCGCCGTGCGGCGTGCGCAGAACCATCGGCACGCTGCACTGCCCGCCGAACATGAAGCGGGCCTTGGCGGCCTGGTTGACGACGGCGTCCATCGCCAGCGTCACGAAATCCATGAACATGATCTCGACCACCGGCTTCATGCCGGTCAGCGCGGCCCCAACGGCGGCGCCGACCAGGGAGGCTTCGGAGATCGGCGTGTCGCGCACCCGCTCCGGCCCGTGGGCGTCGAGCAGGCCTCGGGTCGCCTTGAACGGCCCGCCGGCGGCGGCCACATCCTCGCCCATCAGCATCACGGCGGGGTCGGCGGCCATCGCGTCGTTGAGGGCCTGGGCGACGGCGTTCACATAGCGCAAAGGCTTCGGCATCGGCGGTCAGGCCCCGGCGGTGAGGGTGGTCGGCGTGTAGACGTCGCGGAAGGCGGCGTCGGCGTCGGGCAGGGCGTCGGCGCGGGCGGCCTCTAGGGCGTCCCTAATCTCGGCGTCCACCGAATCGACCAGGGCGGCGAGCGCCGATTCCTCGACTCCGGCGGCGAGCAGCGCCTCGGCGGAGCGGCGCAGCGGGTCGTTCTGCGGCAGGCCGGCGATCTCGTCGGCGTTGCGGTAGCGCTGCGGGTCGCCCTCGAAATGGCCGTGCCAGCGGGTGGTCAGGCATTCCAGGATGCGCGGACCGCCGGCGCGGGCGGCTTCCACCACCTCCGCGGCGGCCTCGGCGACGGCGGCGACGTCGTTGCCGTCCACCCGGCGGTGCGGCACGCCGAAGGCCGCGCCAAGCTTGTCCAGCGTCGCGGCGAACTGGGTGGAGGTCGGCGAGAATTCCGACCAGCCGTTGTTCTCGCAGACGAAGACCATCGGCAGCGTCCACAGCGCCGCCATGTTCAGGCATTCGTGCAGGGCGCCCTCGGCCATGGCGCCGTCGCCGAAGAAGGCGACCGCCACGCCGCCGGTGCGCCGCGTCTGGTGGGCGAGCGCGCTTCCCGTGGCGAGCGGTAGCCCGGCCCCGACGATGCCGTTGGCCCCCAGCACGCCGAGCGACAGGTCGGCGACGTGCATGGAGCCGCCGCGCCCGCCGCAGATGCCGCCCGCCCGCCCCATGATCTCCTTGAAGAAAAGGTCGAGCCTCACGCCGCGGGCCAGCACATGGCCGTGGCCGCGGTGGGTGGTGGCGAAGCTGTCCTGCGGCCCCAGCGCGCCGACGACCCCGGCGGCCACCGCCTCCTGCCCGACGCTGAGATGGATGAAGCCGGGGATCTCGCCGTCGGCGAACAGCCGGGACAGGGTGGTTTCGGTCGCCCGGATCGTCTGCATGGTGCGGTGGAGCGCCAGCCGCCGGTCGGTCGGGATTGAGTTGGCCGGAATCGGATCTGCCTGTGCGGCGGATGACGGCATGGGTGCCTCCCTTCGCGTTTCTTCCGCGCCCCGCCGGTGTGTGGGTAAGCGCGGTGCGGAGTCGATGCTCCGTTGGTCGACCAAACAATGAATGATGATTCATGTTTCAGTCAAGGGGTGTGTTTGCCCCCACGCCGGCCCCCTCCTGCTGGGTGGAGCTATCACAAGTTCCCTCTCCCCTCTGGGGAGAGGGTTAGGGTGAGGGGGATGCGCTTTTGCCGGACATATCGCCATGCGCAACCCCCTCACCGGCTCTCAGCGGATGCCAGAGGCATCCGCCTGCCGCCGTCAGCGCTGGCCTCTGGCCAGCGCGAGAGGCCCTTCGGGCCACCCTCTCCCCAGAGGGGAGAGGGCTATGAAGGCCAGATGCGATTGCCCGGCGGGGAGGTTTGGTGTGGGTTCTGTCTCAAGCGCATCCCGCTCAAATACACCGTTGCGCGGACAGTTGACGCGCGTTACATTCTCGATGAAAAATGACTCATGGTTCATTCAAAAAGGCGAGCCGCCACGCTCCGCCGCATAAGGGAGGGAAAAGCGCCATGCACCGTCGTTCCGTCATCCGCTTGCTCGGGGCCGCCGTCACGCTGACCTCGGCCATCGCCCTGTCCGCCGGGTCCGCCGCCGCGCAGGACACCATCAAGATCGGCATGACCTCGGCCCTGACCGGCCCCTACAACGAGTATGGCGAGGGCGGGCGGCGCGGCGTCGAACTCGCCATCGAGAAGTGGAACGCCAAGGGCGGCATCAACGGCAAGAAGGTCGAGCTGGCGATGCTGCTCGACGACCAGCTCGTGCCGGACCGCGCGGTGCAGAACATGCGCCGGCTGCTCGACAACAAGGAGCTGGTCGCCATCATCGGCCCGGCGGGCAGCGGCCCGACGCTCGCGGTGATCGAGATGGCCGCCGCCGACGGGCGCCCCTACATGAACCCGGTGGCGCAGACCCCGACCGTCACCTACCCGGACGGCGGCAAGCCGCGCCCGAACGTCTTCTCCTTCGCCCTGCAGAACGACGTCGAATCGATGGTGCTCGGCCGCTACGTCGCCACCCAGTTCAAGAAGCCGGGGCTGGTTCACGAGAGCACGGCCTATGGCGTGTCCGGCGCCGACATGATCGCCAAGGAATTGAAGGCGGCGGGCGGAGCCGTCGTGGCGACGGAAACCTACAACCAGCGCGCCCAGGACATGACGGCGCAGATCGCCCGCCTCCAGCGGGCCGGGGCCGACGTGGTGGTCTGCGTCGGTCTGGGCGCCGATCTGGCGGTGATCCGTCGCACCATGGCGCGGCTGAATTTCAACGTGCCGCTGGTCGCTTCCAACGGCGCCCTGTCGATCCCCTACCAGGAGGCCGCCGGCGATCTGGTGACCGGCACGCGCGGCTCGATGGTCTACGTGTTCGGCGAGGAGACGCTGAACCCGGCGGCCCAGGGCTTCGCCGACGCCTACAAGGCCAAGTACGGCACCGACCGCTGGTGGGGCAACGACCCGCAGCGTCCGCAGATCTTCATGTCGCTGTCGGTCAGCAACGCCTACGACGCCGCCGACGTGCTGTTCGAGGGCATCAAGCGCGCCAACTCCACCGATCCCAAGGCCATCGCGACCGCCATCGAGGGCATCCAGGGCCTGCGCGGGGTGAACGCGACCTATTCCTTCTCCGCCACCAAGCACCACGCCATCGCGCCGGAGGATGTGGCGGTCTTCGAGTATGTGAAGACCGGCGACAAGATCGGGCTGACGATCGTCAAGAACTGACCGGTTTCCCTTCTCTCCTCCTTTCGTCTCCGGAGCGATCCCCCTCTCCCCTCTGGGGAGAGGGTCGGGGTGAGGGGGATGTCGGGGGACGGAAAGCGCAGGCGATGCGGGGCCCCCTCACCCTAACCCTCTCCCCAGAGGGGAGAGGGGATTCAAAGGTGGGTGCTGCGACGGGGGAGAGGGACAACAAGGACGACGCCATGCATTTCGTGCTGCAACTCGTTTTCGCCGGCGTCTGCGTCGGCGCGGTCTACGCGCTCATCGCCATGGGGCTGTCGCTGACCTTCTGGACCACGCGCACGCTGAATTTCGGCCAGGGCTCGCTGCTGATGACCGCCTCGGTCGCGACGGTGGCGATGCTGGCGGCCGGGATGCCCGCGGCCCTCGCCGTGCCGCTGGGCATCCTGCTGGCCGGCGGGCTGATGGTGGTGGCGGAGCGGATCGCCATCCGCCCGCTGCTGAAATCCGGCGACAGCATGGGCTGGGTGGTGTCCACGCTGGGGCTCGGCATCTTCCTCCAGGGCTTCGTCTCCACCGTCTTCGGGTCGCAGGCCATCGCCTTCCCGTCGCTGGTCTTCGACAGCCTGGATTCGGTGGATGTCGCCGGGGTCCAGGTGTCGTCGCAGTATCTCGCCGTTCTCGGCCTGTCGCTCACCCTGATGGTGGCGATGGAACTGTTCCTGCGCCGCTCCGCCTGGGGCCGCGCGGTGCGGGCGGTGTCGCACGACGCCGACGCGGCGGCGCTGGCCGGCATCCCGGTGCGCCGGGTGATCGTGCTGTCCTTCGTCGCCAGCGGCGTGCTGGCCGGCATCGCCGGGGTGATGGTGGCGCAGATCACCGGCACCGTCGATCCCAGCTTCGGCTTCAACCTGATGGTGCTGGGCTTCGTCGCCGCGGTCTTCGGCGGCATGGGCAACACCGCGGGCGCCCTGGTCGGCGGCATCGCTCTCGGTGTCATCGAGAAGCTGGTCGGCGGCTACGTCTCCACCGCCGCCGAACACGGCATGGCCTTCGCCATCCTGATGGTGATCCTCGCCATCCGCCCGCAGGGCCTGTTCGGCCGCAAGGAATTCACGAAGGTGTAAGGGCCAGCGATGCGGAATTTCCTCTCCTTCCTCACCCGGACCCCGGTGGTCGCGGCCCTGCTGGTGGCGCTCGGCGTCGCGGCGGAGTTCGTCAGCGGCTCCACCGTGCAGATCTGGTCGTTCCTTCTCGTCAACGTCCTGCTGGCCCAGAGCATCAACCTGCTGACCGGCGTCGCCGGCCAGATCTCGCTGGGCCACGCCGGCTTTCTCGGCATCGGCGCCTACGGCTCGGCCCTGCTGATGAAGAACTTCGGGCTGCCGCTGCCGCTGACCCTGCTGGCCGGGGCGGCGATGGGGGCCGCGAGCGGCTGGCTGCTGTCCTTCGCCGCCGGGCGGGTGCGCGAGTTCTACCTCGCCATGATGACGCTCGGCTTCGGCATGATCTTCTACGAGGTGGTGCGCGAGTGGACCTCGGTCACCGGCGGCATGATGGGGCTGAGCGGCGTGCCGTCGCCCGGCCTGCGCACGCTGACCCTGTTCGGCTGGTCCGTCGGCCCGGTCGCCTATTTCCAGATCATGCTGGCGGTGGTCGCGGGGGTGGTGTGGCTGCTGCGGAACTTCGTCACCAGCCCCTTCGGCCGCGCCTTCTTCGCCATCCATGTCAGTGAGGTCGCCGCCGGCAGCATCGGCGTGCCGCGCGCCCGCACCAAGCGGAACGCCTACATGCTCAGCGCCGCGCTGGCCGGTCTGGCGGGGGGCTTCTACGCCCATCTCGTCGGCTATCTCGGGCCGGAGACCTTCGGCCTGCACCGCTCGGTGGAGGTGCTGGTGATGGCGGTGGTCGGCGGGCTGGGCACGCTGGCCGGGCCGGTGCTGGGCGCCGTCGTCTTCACCTACCTGCCGGAGAAGCTCCAGATCTTCGCCGAGTACCAGTTCATGGTCTACGGCCTGATCCTGCTGCTGTCCTTCGTCCTGCTGCCGCGCGGTCTGGCCGGCCTGCTGCTGCCGCGCCCGCGCTTCGCCAAGGACGTGGCGCCGCTGTCGGTTCCGCCGCCAGCTCCTCCGGCGGCGTCGGGAAGCGGGCCGCTGCTGAGCGCGGAGGGGGTGTCCATCAGCTTCCTCGGGCTGCGGGCGCTCGACAACGCCTCGGTCACCGTGGGAGCGGGGGAGATCCTCGGCCTCGTCGGGCCGAACGGCTCGGGCAAGAGCACGCTGGTCAACATCATCAGCGGCATCTACCGGCCGGGTGACGGGCGCGTGACCTTCGACGGCGCCGCCATCACCGGTCTGCCCGACCACGCGGTGGCGCGGCGGGGCGCGTTGCGCACCTTCCAGGACCCGCGGCTCGTCCCCGCCTTCACGGTGCGCGAGAACGTGCTGCTCGGCGGGCACCGGCTCTACCGGCAGAACCCGCTGGCGGCGGCGCTGAACCTGCCGGGCGCCCTGCGCGAGGACGCCGCCATGCTGGGCCGCGCCGACGCCATCATCGCCATGGCCGGCCTGTCGCATCTGGCCGACACGCCGGTGCGCGACCTGCCCTACGGCGACCAGCGGATGACCGAGCTGTCGCGCGTCATCCTCGCCGATCCGCGCCTCGTCATGCTCGACGAACCGGCGGCGGGCCTGTCGGAGGTCGAACTGCAACGGCTGGGCGGTCTGGTCCGCCATCTGAAGGAACGGGGTGTCGGCGTGATCCTGATCGAGCATCACATGGATTTCCTCAACGAGCTGGTCGACCGCGTGGTCGTGCTGGACAGCGGGCGGGTCATCTACCAGGGCGGCATGGCCGGCATGTACCGCGACCCGGCGGTGGTCGCCGCCTATCTCGGCACCGAAACCCATCCGGGGGAGGCCGTTCATGCCTGATACCACAGGTCTCGAAATCCACGGGCTGGAGGTCCGCTACGGACCGGTGGAGGCGGTGCGCGGCGTTTCGCTGCGGGCCGAACCGGGAACCATCACCGCCATCCTGGGCGCCAACGGAGCCGGCAAATCCTCGCTGATGAAGGCGGTGTCCGGGCTGGTCCCGGCGGCGGCGGGGCGCATCACGCTGGACGGCGACGACATCACGCGGCTTCCTCCGCACGAGCGGGCGCGCCGCGGCCTGTCGCACGCGCTGGAGGGGCGCCGGCTGTTCCACCGCATGACGGTGGAGGAGAATCTGAAGGTCGCCTGGGACTTCCGCAACCGCGGCGGCAACTTCCGCGCGGTGGCCGACCGCGTCTACGAGCAGTTCCCGATGCTGGCGCCGCGGCGGCAGACCCTGGCGGGCATGCTGTCGGGCGGCCAGCAGCAGATGGTCATCCTGTCGGCGGCGCTGATCCACGAACCGCGCTACCTGCTGCTCGACGAGCCGTCGCTCGGGCTGGCCCCGGTGATCGTCCAGCAAATCTTCGGCTTCATCGAGTCCGTCTGCCGCGAGCGCGGCACCACCATCCTGCTGTGCGAGCAGGTGGCGGCCATCGCCCTGCGCGTCGCCCACTCCGGCTGCGTGCTGCGGCGCGGGCAGGTGGTGCGCGGCGGTCCGGCGGCGGAGCTGGCCGCCGACCCGGCGCTGTCGGCCGCCTATCTGGGTGGGTGAGTGGTTGCTGCGCTTGCCCCCACCCTAACCCTCCCCCGCCCAGCGGGGGAGGGTTAGGGTGGGGGCAAGTATCCCCAATCAACGACGGGAGGAAACCACCATGCAATCAGGCGTCTACGAGTTCCTGGCGCAGGACCGCGTCATCTACGGCCGCCCGGCGGCGGAGGCGGTGGCGGAAACCGTCGCCAAGCTGGGCAGCAAGCGCCCGCTGATCGTGGCGAGCCGGTCGTTGAGCCGTGGGACCGGCGTCGTCGCCGCTATCCGCGCGGCGCTGGGCGATGCCTGCGCCGGAGTCTTCGATTCCTGCGTCGAGCATGTGCCGCGCGCCTCCGTCCTGGCGCTGGCCGAGGAGGTGCGGCGGCTGGAGCCGGACCTGATCGTCACCGTCGGCGGCGGCACGCCGATGGACACGGTGAAGGTGGCCCTGGTCGCCTTGGCCGAGGGCATCACCGACACCGCCGGCTTCGACTCTGTGCGCATCCGCGTCGCCGGGGACGGGACCCGCATCGTCCCGGCGGTGAAGGACCCGCCGCTGCGCCAGATCATCGTGCCGACCACCCTGTCGGGTGCCGAATTCTCCAACCTGGGCGGCGCCACCGACCCCGACCGCCGGGTCAAGGACCTTTACACCGGGCGGTACATCGGCGGGCAGGTGGTCATCCTCGACCCCGCCGTGACCGTCCACACGCCAGAGCGGCTGTGGCTGTCCACTGGCATCCGTGCCGTCGACCACGCGGTGGAGACGGTCTGTTCGCGCAAGCCCCAGCCCTTCACCGACGCGACCTGCCTGCACGGGCTGGCGATGCTGGCGCGCTCCCTCCCCGCCAACCGGGAGAGGCCGGACGACCTCGACGCGCGATTGGAAAGCCAGCTCGGCGTCTGGCTGGCCTCGACCGGCCTGGGTCGGGTGGAGTGGGGGGCCAGCCACGGCATCGGCCATCAGCTCGGCGCCGTCGCCAACGTGCCGCACGGCCATTGCTCCTGCGTCATGCTGCCCAGCGTGCTGCGCTGGAACCACCCGGTGAACGCCGACCGCCAACGGCTGGTGGCGCAGGCGCTGGGGCGGGAGGACGGCGACGCGGCTGCGGCGGTCGCCGATCTGGTGCGCGCCCTGGGGCAGCCCGACAGCCTGCGGGCGGTCGGCGTGACGCGCGACCATTTCGCCGCCATCGCCGCCGGGGCCATGCAGAACATGATGGTCCGCAGCAACCCGCGCCCGATCACCGGGGAGGCCGATGTCCGGGAGATCCTCGAACTGGCTTGGTGATCCGCAGGCGCCACCACCGTACGGCACGAACGGCCCCGCCCCTCCCGGCGGGGCCGTTTCGCGTTCGGGATGCGGAGGGGTGCAGCCGTGCAAAATGACTATGGGGGTATGCATTCCAAACAACGCAAAGAGCGGATAATTCGTTTGACCAACAATATTCGCGCACTCATAATCTTCATAGAAAATTGAATTCTCAATAGAGAACGGAGAGCGCGCCATGCTCACCGACGACCGGGACCGGGAGTCCTTCACCCTTTCGACGACGTTCAACGCCGGCAAGCCGGTCGGCGCGGTGGTCAGCGCCTTCGCGATCCTGCGTTATCTGGCGGCGCAGGACGGGGCGGTGTCGAGCGCGCAGGTCGCCCGCGCGCTCGGCCTCAACCCGAGCACCTGCTTCAACATCCTGAAGACTTTGGTCGCCGAGCGGGTGGTCCAGTTCGAGGAGGTCGGCAAGGCCTACCGGTTGGGCGCCGGGCTGCTGGAGCTGGCGGGCAGCGCGCTCGATCAGGTCGGCTATACCCGGCTGCTCCACCCGGAGCTGGAACGGCTGGCCGCCGCGTGGCAGACGCCGATGACGGCGTGGCTGCGGGTCAGCGACCACCGCGTCATGCTGGTGGATCAGGCGGTGTCCAGTTCGGCCATCCAGATCCACATGCGGATCGGCCACCGGCTGCCGCTGCTGGTCGGCGCGCTCGGCCGCTGCATGGCGGCGCACGCCGGCCTGCCGGTGGAGGAAATGCGCCGCCAGTACGCCGCCGTCCGCCAGGACAACCCGCCGCCCTTCGAGCAATTCCTGGCCGAGGTGGAGGAGGCGCGGGCCGCCGGCTACGCGGTGGACCGCGACGGCTTCACGCGCGGCGTGACGACGGTGTCCAGCCCGATCCTCGACGCCGAGGGGCAGCCCTTCCTGGCGCTGTCGGCGGTCGGGCTGACCGCGCAGTTTTCCGACGAGCGCGCCGCGGCGATGGCCGCCGACCTGCGCGACACCACGCGGCGCATCGGACGGCTGCTCGCCGGGCAGGGCCGGGCCGCGGTTCCCCTTTCCCCACGGGAGAACGCACGATGACCCCGGTGATCTCCGGCGTCGCCGACACCGCTGTCGGACGGCTGGACGGCAGCGGTTGCATGGCGCTCCACGCCGAAGCGGCCTCCGCAGCCCTGGCCGACGCGGGCCTGCGGGCCGACGAGGTGGACGGCGTGCTCTGCGCCTATTCGCTGGCCGAGCCGCATCTGATGCTGTCGTCGGTCTTCAACGAGTATTTCGGCATCTCGCCGTCCTACAGCGCCGCCGTCCAGGCCGGCGGGGCGACCGCCTGCGCGCTGGTGATGCAGGCGGCGGCGCTGGTGCGGGCGGGCATCTGCCGCAACGTTCTGGCCGTCTGCGCCGACAACCGCCTGACCGGGCTGGGGCGCAACGGTGCCGTCGCCGCGCTGGCCGAGGTCGGGCATCCGCAGTTCGAACGCCCCTACGGCATGTCGATCCCTGCGGCCTACGCGCTGGTCGCCCGGCGCTGCATGTTCGAGCGCGGCGTCACGGCGGAGCATCTCGCCGCCATCTCCGTCACCCAGCGCGGCCACGCGCGCCGCCATCCCAAGGCCCAGGCCCGCGACCCGCTGGCCATGGAGCAGGCGCTGTCCGCCCGCATGATCGCCGATCCGCTGCGGCTGTTCGATTGCTGCCTCGTCTCGGACGGCGGGGCCGCCCTGGTGATCAGCGCCGCCGACGCGGCGGCCGACCGTACGGACCGCGCGGTGTCGATCCTCGGCTACGGCCAGATGAACACGCACGAACACGCCTTCGCCATGCCGTCGCTGACGGATTTCGGCTGCCGGCAATCGGCGGCGCAGGCCTTCGCCATGGCCGGGCTGACCCCGGCGGACATCGACGTCGCCGAGATCTACGACAGCTTCACCATCACCCTGCTGGCCGAGCTGGAATCCATCGGCTTCTTCCCGAAGGGGGAGGCCGGTCCGGCGATCCTCGACGGCGCGCTGGAACTGGACGGGGTTCTGCCCTGCAACACCCATGGCGGGCTGCTGTCCTACGGCCATTCGGGGGCGGCGGGCGGCATGTTCCACATCGTCGAGGCGGTGCGGCAACTGCGCGGCGAGGCCGAGGCCCGGCAGGTGGCGGGGGCGGAAACCGCCTTCGTCCACGGCGATGGCGGCATCCTGTCCGCCCATTGCTCGCTGATCCTGGGGAGGGCCTGACGATGTCCGCGACCGATCCATCCGCCAAAGATCCAATGGCCGCAAAGCCCGTTCCGCTGGTCACCGCCGACACCCGCGCCTTCTGGGACGCCTGCGCTGAGGGGGTGCTGACCTATCAGCGCTGCGCCGCCTGCGGCCACGTCCAGTTCCCGCCGCGGCCCTTCTGCACCGAGTGCCGGGCCGCAGGGCCGGTGACGGAGCGGTCCGCGGGGCTCGGCGCCATCCACAGCTTCACCATCGTTCACCGGGCGCCGACCCCGGCCTTCAAGGCGGACACGCCCTACGCGCTGGCGCTGGTCGATTTCGACGAGGGCTTCCGCCTGATGGTCAATCTGCGCGGTTGCCCGCCGGAGGACGCCCGCATCGGCCTGCGCGTCCGCGTCCTGTTCGAGCCGCTGGCCGGCGGCGGCGCGCTGCCGCAGGTCCGGCCCCTGGTGGAGTGAACCCAACCCTTCGGGAGGGACCATCCATGCATCTGTTCGACACGCTCCAGGAGGGCACCGCCTTCGGCGCCCAGGAGCTGCACCTGTCCGACGCGCTGATGCAGCGCTGGACCAGCCTCTACCCCGACGACCCGCCGGACGGGCGGATACCCGCCGGGATGATCGCGGTAGCCACCATGCGGGCCTATTCCGATCTGGTGGTGCCGCGCCCGCCGGGGAACATCCACGGGTCCCAGCGTTACGAGATGCTGCGCCGCCCGGCGGTCGGGGAGCGGTTGACCACCCGCATCGCCTGCGCCGGAAAGGAGCTGAAGCGCGACCGCCGCTGGGTCCATTTCGACACCGAGACGGTGGGGGAGGACGGGACCCCCTGTTTCCGCGGCCGTATGACTATCCTGTGGGCGGCCTGACCATGGCGGACGGGACGACCACCAGTGACCGCCTGACCCCGGTCACCAAGCGGATCGACCGCGCGGCGATCCGGCTCTACGCCGAGCTGACCGACGACTTCAACCCGATCCACGTCGATCCAGACTTCGCGGCGACGACGCCGATGAAGGGCATCATCGCCCACGGTCTGCTGTCGGTGAACCTGCTCTGGCAGTCGGTCCGCCGCAGCCTGGGCGAGGCGGCGGTGTCCGACGCGACGCTCGACATCCGCTTCCTGCGCCCGGTGCGCGAGGACGACGTGGTGACCGCGGGCGGCCAGCGCCGCGTCGATGGCGACGGCTACGACGTCTGGATCGACAACCAGCATGGGGAAACGGTGATCGCCGGACGCATCCGGCACGGGGCGGGGAGGGCGGCGTCATGACCGAAACGCTTCTCGTCCGCGACGATGGCGATCTGCGGCGCATCACCCTGAACCGCCCCGCGAAGATCAACGCGCTCGACACCGCGACCTTGCGGGCGCTGGCCGAGGCTGTGGACGGCGCTCCCGCCGCCGGAATAGCGCTGGTGGCGATCGACGGCGCCGGGCCGCGCGGCTTCTGCGCCGGTGGCGACGTCGCCGAGATGAGCCGCGGTGCCGAGGCCTTCGCCGCCCAGGAGGAGGCGCTGCGGGCGGCGATGCAGGCGCTGCACGGCTCGGCGGTTCCGGTGATCAGCGTGGTCCATGGCCGGACGCTGGGCGCCGGCTGCATCGTGGCGTGCCTCAGCGACCTTGTGCTGGGCGCCGAGGACGTGCAGTTCGGCTTTCCGGAGATGCGCTTCGGCCTCTATCCGGCCTTCGTCCATGCCGCCCTGACGGAACGGCTGCCGGCGGCGCTGGCCTTCCAGATCCTGGCGGGGGGCCGGATGATGGACGCGGCGGAGGCCTACGGCTTCGGATTCCTGACCGAGATCCTGCCCGCCGACGGCTTTGCCAAGGCGGCGGAGGCGCGCATCGCCTGGTACCGCGACCGGCTGGACGCCCTGGCGGTGGGCCGGCGCATCCTGCGGATGGAGAGCCGCCCGTCGATGGCGGAGAAGACCGCAAGGCTGGCTCCCCTGCTGGCCGAGAACCACGCGGCGCCGTCCGTCCGGCGGCTGCTGTCCGGGCTGTCTTTTGCCCGCTGATTTCTTTCGAAACGGCAACGAGTCCCGCCAACGGGACCGCGTCACCCCCGAACAACGGATTCCTGGGAGGGAACGATGTCGAAACGCACCCTGTTCGCCGCGCTCGTGCTGAGCAGCGCCCTGTCCACAGCCGCACTGTCCACCACCGCCCTGGCCGCCGACCCGGCGGTCTACAAGATCGGCGGCATCTTCGCGATGACCGGCGCCTCGCCCCATTACGGCAAGGTGATGAGCGCCGGGGCGCAGCTCGCCGTGGACGAGATCAACGCCCAGGGGGGCATCGACGGCATCAAGCTGCAACTGGTCATCGAGGACCACAAGAGCGGCAGCGCCCAGGCCGCCGTCGCCGGCATGAACCGGCTGATCGACGTCGAGGGGGTGAAGGCGGTGCTGCCCTCCTTCTCCACGGTGACGCTGGCCACCATGCCCATCGGCGACCAGAAGAAGGTGATGATGATCAACGGCGGCGGGGTCAGCGCCCAGACGGTCGGCACCTCCCCCTACATGTTCAACATCCGCTCCATGGCGTCGGATCTGGCCGCCGGCATCGCCCACCGCGCGGCGGAGCAGGGAGCCAAGAAGCTCGCCCAGATCGCCATCAAGTCGGAGTTCGGCGACGCCACCATCGCCGCCACCACCAAGGCGTGGGAGGGCATGGGGCTGAAGATGGTCGCCGCCGAGCAGTTCCAGGCCGACGCCGCCAACATCGACACCCAGGTCGCCAAGCTGCGCGCCTCCCAGCCCGACGCCATCGCCAACTGGCCGACCACGCCGCAGGCCGGGCTGGCGGTGAAGCGCATGCGCGAGCTGGGCATGAAGCAGCCGGTCTACTGCATGGAATGGACCGCCGAGGACACCAAGGTCGCCGGCCGGCACGCCGAGGGGGTGGAGGTCGTCACCGATTACTTCGCCGCTACCGACGAGAATCCCTGGTCCAAGCGCTTCGCCGACGCCTACAAGGCGAAGTTCGGCGAGATGCCCGACTTCTACGCCGCCAACTACTACGAGGGCGTCTACGTCGTCGCCGAGCTGATCCGGCGGGCGAAGGCCAAGGGCGGCGATTACTACAGCGGCGAGCGTCTGGTCCAGGCGCTGTGGGAGAACCCGACCTTCGACAGCGTCTACGGCAAGACACTGACCTTCCGCAAGAACGGCGTGGCGCAGAAGCCCGTGGCGGTGTTCCGCCTGGAGAACGGCGAACAGCAGTTCGTGAAGTTCACCTCGGGCGAATGACTGCGGATTCAATGCAGTAACCCTCTCCCCTCCGCTCACGCGCAAACGAAGTTTGCGCTGACGCGACAGGCGGACCTTCGGTCCGCCGAAAGCGGGGAGAGGGGAGGGTGAGGGGGTTGCGCTTTTGCCGGACGCTCCGACACGCGCATCCCCCTCACCCCAACCCTCTCCCCGGAGGGGAGAGGGGGACATAGACAGGAGCGCCATTCCATGGACTTGCTCATCCAACTGACCCTGAACGGTCTGTTCAACGGCGCGCATTTCGCCCTGCTGGCGATGGGGTTCGCGTTGATCTTCGGAACGACCGGCGTCGTGCATTTCGCCTACGGGCCGGTCTACGCGGTCGGCGCCTACGCCATCTGGGCGCTGGCGGTGCTCGTCGGGCTGCCCTTCTGGGCGGCGGTGCTGCTGGGCGTCGCCTTGACCGCGGCGCTCGGCGTCGGCTGCTACCTGTTCATCTACCGCCCGTTCGAGATCAGCGGCAGCCCGCCCTTCGTCGTTCTGGTCGCCTCGCTCGGCCTGTTCATCGTCATGAAGAACCTGATCGGCATCGTCTTCGGCACCGGGGTCAAGACGGTGGACAGCGTCGCCTACGACGTCCATTTCGTCGGCAACGCCTTCTTCACCACGGTGCAACTGGGGCAGGTGGCGGCGGCGCTGCTGGTCGGCTGTGGCATCGCGCTGTTCCTGCGGGCCAGCCGCTACGGCAAGGCCATCCGCGCCATGGCCGACAACCGCGAGATGGCCACCGTCATCGGCATCGACACCACGCGTCTGTCCATCCTGGTCTTCGCGCTGGGATCGGCGGTGTCGGCGGTGGCCGGGTCGCTGGTTCTGCTGCGCGACGGGCTGAACCCCAACATGGGCTTCGGCGCGGTGTTCGTCGCCTTCGTCGCGGTGATCGTCGGCGGGGTGGGGTCGCTGCGCGGGGCGGTCATCGCCGCCTTCCTGCTGGCCTTCGTGCAGAGCCTGGGCATGTGGCAGATCCCCACCGAGTGGCAGAACACCATCGTCTTCGTGGTGCTGTTCGGGTTCCTGCTCGCCCGCCCCTCCGGCATCGTCCGCCGGGCTTGAGGGAGAGGCACAGCCATGGAATATCTCGCTCACATCCTCGTCATGGTCTGCCTCTACGGCATCCTGGCGACTTCCTTCAACCTGCTGATCGGCTTCGGCGGCATCTTCGCGCTGGCGCACGCCACCTTCTACGCCAGCGGGGCCTACGCCGCCGGCATCCTGGCGACGAAGCTCGGCATCGGCTTTCCCCTCACCCTGCTGGCCGGCACGGTGGTCACCGCCGCCATCGGCCTGCTGGTCGCCTTTCCCGCCATGCGGGTGGGAAGCCACTATCTGGTCGTCATCACGCTGGCGTTGCAGGCCATCACCATCGATGTGCTGATGAACAGCAAGCCGCTGACCGGCGGGCCGGACGGCATCCCCGGCATCCCCCCGGTGTCGCTGTTCGGCACCGCGCTGACCAGCCCGGTCAGTTTCCTGCCGCTGGCCGCGGTGATGGCGGCGTTGTGCTGCGCCGTCGCCTGGAGGCTCGGCGCCTCGCCCTTCGGACGCTCCCTGCGCGCCATGCGGGAGAACGAGGCGGCGGCCCAGGCGGTCGGCAAGAACCTCGTCCGCATGAAGCTGGTGGTCTTCGCGATGTCGGCGGGGCTGGCCTCGGTCGCCGGTTCGCTGGTCGCCCACTACATCGCCTTCGTGAACCCGGAATCCTTCACCATCGAGGAGACCATCCTCATCCTCGCCATGGTGATCCTGGGCGGCATGGGCAATTTGTGGGGCTCGCTGGCCGGGGCGGCGATCCTGGTGCTGCTGCCGGAAGGGCTGAAGTTCGTCCATGTGCCGGGCGACATCGCCGACATGGTGCGACAGGTGATCTACGGCGTCGTGCTGATCGTCATCCTGCGCCTGCGCCCTGAGGGGCTGTTCCCCGAGACGGTGTTCCGCACCCCGACCGGGGCCGCGCGGTCCAGCGTTCCCGCCAACGGTCCGCTGACGGGTGCGCTGGAGCGCGCGAGCGGCACGCCGGGGGAGGTGGTGGTCTCCGCGACCTCGCTGTCCAAGCATTTCGGCGGCATCCAGGCGGTCAAGGACCTGACCATCGACCTGAAGCGCGGCGAGATCGTCGGGCTGATCGGCCCCAACGGCGCCGGCAAGACGACGGCCTTCAACCTGCTGTCCGGCTTCCTGCGCCCGACCGGCGGCACCATCCTCTACCGGGGCCGCGACGTGACGAAACTGAAGCCGCACGAGGTGGTGGCCACCGGGCTGGCCCGCTCCTTCCAGGACCTGAAGCTGTTCACCAAGCTGACGGTGGTGGAGAACATCCTGGTCTCGCTGCCCGCGCAGCCGGGCGACCGCCCGCTCGACGTCTATTTCCGCCCCGGCCTGGTCCGCCGGGCCGACCGCGAGAACGTCGCCCGCGCGCTGGAGATCGCCTCCTTCGTCGGACTGCTCGCCAAGGCCGACGAGACCGCCGCCAACCTGTCCTACGCGGAGGAGAAGCTTCTGGTCATCGCCCGGCTGCTGGCGACCGGGGCGGACGTGCTGCTGCTCGACGAGCCGCTGTCCGGCTTGGACACCGTGACGGTGGAGCGCATCTGCGGGGTGATCCGCGACCTCGCCCGCGCCAACAAGGCCGTCTGCATCATCGAGCACAATCTGGAGGTCATCCGCGGCGTCTGCGACGAGATCGTCTTCATCGACGAGGGCCGCGTGCTGACCAAGGGACCGCCGGACACGCTGATGCGCGACCGCGAACTCGCCGAGAGGTATTTCGGATGACCGAGATTCACACCATGCCGATCGCCGAACCCGTCCTGGAGGTGCGCGGCCTCAGCGCCGGCTACGGCAAGCGGGCGGTGGTCCATGAGGTGGACCTGACGGTGCGGGCCGGCGAGATCCGTGTGCTGCTGGGCCACAACGGGGCCGGCAAGACGACGCTGGTGCGCTCCGTCTTCGGGTTGCTGCGGCCGACATCCGGGACCGTCCGCTACCGGGGGGAGGACATCACCCGGCGGCGCTGCGCCGACAACGTGAAGGCGGGGATCGCGCTGGTTCCGCAGGGGCATGGCATCTTCCGCAGCCTGACCGTGCGCGAGAACCTGGAACTCGGCGCCTACACGGCGCAGGACCCGGCGGAGATCCGGACGAACCGCGACGCGGTGATGGACCTGTTCCCGATCCTGCGCGAACGCGCCGGCCAGATCGCCGGCACCATGTCGGGCGGGCAGCAGCAAATGCTGGCGATGGGCATGGCGCTGATGCACCGCCCCGACGTGATGATCCTCGACGAGCCGTCGATCGGCCTCGCCCCCAACCTCGTCCAGCGCGTCATGGAGGCCATCGCCGAGGTCAACCGGACGCTGCGCATGGCCGTGCTGATGGTCGAGCAGAACGTCGTCCACGCCCTGCCCATCGCACAGAGCGTCACCGTGCTGCGCACCGGCCGCAAGATTTACGAGGGTCCGCCCGAACCGCTGGGCGACCGCCAATACCTGATGACCCTTTTCTGAAGACTTCCGCACAGAAGGATCGTGTTCATGGCCCGTCAGAAGATGCTGATCGTGGGTGCGCTGGGGACCGTCGGCCGCCCGATGCTGGAGCATTTCGAAGCCTCCACGGAATGGGACGTCTGCGGCGTGTCGCGCCGCACCCCCGATTTCGAGACCACCGCCGAATGGGCCGCCGTCGATCTGCGCGACCCCGACGACTGCCGCAAGCTGCGCGCGATCAAGGGCGTCACCAACATCTGCTACACCGCCGTCTACGAGAAGCCCGACGTGACGCGCGGCTGGTCGGAATGGGACCATGTCGAGACCAACCTCGCCATGCTGAAGAACGTGGTGGAGAATGTCGAGGCGGTGTCGCCCAACCTGCGCCACATCACACTGTTGCAGGGCACCAAGGCTTATGGCGGCCATCTCGGTCCCTTCCGCCAGCCGGCGCGCGAGAGCGATCCGCGCTACATGCGCCCCAACTTCTACTACGACCAGCAGGACTGGATCAGCGAACGCCAGCAGGGCAAGGAATGGAGCTGGAGCGTGCTGCGCCCGCAGATCGTCTGCGGCCTTGCGGTCGGCAGCCCGCTGAACATCATCACCGCCATCGGCGTCTTCGCCGCCGTGTCGCGCGAATACGGCCTGCCGCTGCGCTTCCCCGGCGGGGCGTCGCGCATCGGCGAGGCGACCGACGCCCGGCTGATCGCCAAGGCCGCCGAATGGGCCGGCACCAACCCGCAATGCGCCAACCAGGTCTTCAACATCGCCAACGGCGACGTCTATGTCTGGGAGAACGTGTTCCCCAAGGTGGCGGAGCTGTTCCGCATGGAGCTGGAACCGGCACAGCCCTTCTCGCTGGCCCGCATCATGCCGCAGAACGAGCCGATCTGGGACCGTGTGGTCGCCAAGCACGGTCTCAAGCCCTACAAGTACACCGAGGTGGTGCCGTCCTGGCAGTTCGCCGACTTCCTGTTCGGCTACGGCCAGCGCCCCAATCCGCACCACATGAGCACCATCAAGGCGCGCAAGCTGGGCTTCCACGACTGCGTGGACAGCGAGGAGATGTTCGTCGATCTCCTCCAGGAACTTCAGAAGCGCCGCATCCTGCCGGAATGAGAGAGGCCCGCCGCATGACCATCACGCGCAGCATTCACGGCGTTCCGGTGCAGTGGGAAACCCTGCCGGCGCTGGTCGCCGCCCGCGCGGCTCAGCACGGGGACACGCCCCGGCTGACCGTCGCCGGGCGGGCGATGAGCTACCGGGAGCTGGACGGGGAGTCCACCCGTGTCGCCGCCAACCTGCACCGGCTGGGGGTGCGCAAGGGGGACCGGGTCGCCTGCTTCCTGCGCAACGCGCCGGAGCATCTTCTGACCTGGGTCGCCGCCGGCAAGCTGGGGGCGATCTGGGTGCCGCTGAACGCAGGATTGGTGGGGGAGGATCTCGTCCACACCCTGACCAATGCCACGCCCGCCGTCCTGGTGGTGGACGGGGAACTGGCGGAGCGGGTCGAGGCGGTCGCGGAGCGGTTGCCGCCGATGCGCGTCTATGCGGTGGAGGATGGCGATGGGGGAACCGGCGGGCGCTTCCCGCCCTTCGCCGACCTGCTGGAGCCGGGGCATCCGCTGCCGGTGGTGGCGGTGTCCGGCGGCGATCCGGCGGTCATCATCTACACCGGCGGAACCACCGGCCTGCCCAAGGGCGCGCTTTTGCCGCATTTCGCCTGGATCGCGGCGGGGATGCGCTACGTCGAGGCGTTCGAGACGCGGCCGGACGACGTCCATTACTCGATCCTGACGCTGTTCCACGTCGGTGGACTGATGCTGGGGGTGATGGGGCCGATGGTCGCCGACATCCCCACGGTGATCGACCGGCGCTTCAGCGGCAGCAACTTCTGGGCGCGGGCGCGGGAGACCGGGGCGACCATCGTCGATCTGATCGGCACCATGATCACCGTGCTGACCGAGCAGCCGGAGAGCCCGGCGGATCGCGACCACCGGGTGCGCGTCTCGCTGGGGGTGACGGGGCAGATCCCGCCCGCCGTGTCGGACCGCTTCGTGGAGCGGTTCGGCATCGGCTTCGTCAACGTCTATTCGCTGACCGAGACCGGCGGCGTGCTGATCGTCAACAACCGGATGAACTCGCCGAAGCCGCGCGCCAACGGCCTGACCCATGGCTGGGCGGAGGTGACCATCCTCGATGACGACGACCAGCCGGTGCCGCCGGGTGTCACCGGCCAGATCGCCCTGCGCCCCCGCTACCCGCACATCTTCATGTCGAGCTATTTCAACGCGCCGGAACGCACGCTGGAATGCCTGTCGAACCTGTGGCTGCACACCGGCGACCTCGGCCATCTGGACGCGGACGGCTATCTGCACTTCACGGGGCGTCAGGCTCACTGGCTGCGCCGCCGTGGCGAGAACGTGTCGGCCTATGAGGTGGAAAGCGTGCTCAGCCAGTGTCCGGGCGTGCGCGAGGTCGTGGTGGTCGGCACGCCGTCCGAAAAGGGGGAGGAGGAGGTCAAGGCCTTCGTCATCCGCGAACCGGGCAGCGGCGTGGAGCCGGCCGCCATCGCCGCATGGTGCGAGGGCCGCATGGCCGCCTTCAAGATTCCGCGCTTCATCGCCTTCGTGGAGAGCTTCCCCCGCTCCGTGACGAAGCGCGAAGTGGAGCGTCACAAGCTGCGCGCGCTGCCGAACGACGGAGTCTGGGACCGCGAGGCGGTGCCGTCGGGATCGTATCGCGTCGCCAAAGGGGCCATCGTGTTGCACGGAGGAGACGTCGTTTGAAGAGGGGTGGATTTTATCCTGGTTTCCTTACGCCGATCGGGTATCGGTCACGGATCGGTTGCGTGGACACCTGTCGGCTGTCGTAGGCCGCCGGGGCGCATGGACGAAATTCCTCGCGCCCCGGCGGCAGGGCGTGATCGATCTCTCCAGCGCCGCGGAGCGCGCCGAACTCCGCAGCGCCCTTCCGCTGGCCGGCGGGCGTTTCCGACACGGTCAGGCGCAGCCGGATTTGATCGGGACTCATCGCCCGAACCAGCGCCTCCTGCCGGCGCGGCGCGGCCGCCAGCGGTTCGATCAGGCGGGCGTCGTCAGAGGCCGTGCTGATCGAGCAGCAGTTGCCCGTCGCGCGCCACCTCGTCGCCATGGTCGAACAGGTTGCGCCAGGACGCGACGCCCGCGGTGATGTCCGGGTGCGAGACGGCGGAGGAGAAGGCTTCGACGCCGATCAGCCCCTGATAGTCGGCCGCCTTCAAACGGCGCAGCATCGGGGCGAAGTCGATGGCCCCCTCCGTCAGGCGGCCGCGGTGGTTCTGGTCGATCTCGAAATAGCCGAGATGGGGCATCGCCAGCTCAAGCGCGCCCAGAAGGTCGTTTTCCTCGATGTTCATGTGAAAGGTGTCGAGATGGACGCGGACGTTGTCGGCGCCGATCAGCTTGACCATCCGGACGGCCTGTTCCGCCGTGTTGATCAGGTTGCTCTCGTACCGGTTGACCACTTCGAGTGCGAGCAGCATCCCGTAGGACGCGGCCCGTTCGGCGACGATCCGCAACCCGTCCGCCGCCGCCTGGAAGTTGGCGTCGCTCGGCACCTTCGACGCCTTGCCGAAGGCGCTGTAGAGGATGCCGCCCATGCGGTCCGCGCCCATGTCGCGCGCCAGGGCGAGCGCCGCGCAATGCCGCTCGATCCCGCGGCGGTGCACGTCCGGGTCGGTGCTCGAAATGTCGTTGTCGACCTGAAGCGGCGAGGTCGCGACGGGGCGGACTCCGGCCCGCTCGCACAGCGCGGCGATGGCCGCCGGTTCGATGCTGTCATGGTCGCGGATCGGCACGACGAGTTGGCCATAGCCGAAGGCCGCGGCGCGCTCTGCCGCGTAGGCGCCGTCCTTGGTGGACCACTTCGGAATCCAGGTGTAGCTGTGGATCGACCGTCTGTTCATCTCGTTTCCTCCTGATTGTACCCGCTTGCGGGGGCGTTGGTCTTGCCGTCGGTTCGCACAGGGCAAGCCGCCCCCTTTCCCACCGGTTGTCCGACCGGTCCGGGTCTGCGTCCGTCAGCGATGTCCGGATGAACCGCCCGGGAACGGGCTCCTCGGCGGAGCCCCGGACGGGCTCTACTCGAAGAGAATGTCGTGACGCTTGAGGATGTCGTCGCGCATCGCCTCGATCATCTTCAAATGGGCCAGCAGGAGCGATTGGGTCCCCGCGACATCGTTCGCCATGATCGAGCGCATCAGCTTGACGTGGTCGGCGATCGCGTCGTCCTCATGGTGGGCCTCCTGAAGTTCGAGGAAGCGCACCCGTGTCAGATGCGTCCTCACGTCGTTCAGCATCTCCAGCAGCATGACGTTTCCCAGAACCCCGATGACGGTGTCGTGGAACGCCACGTCCAGTTCGGTGAAACCGACATAGTCCTTTTCCCGCACGACCTGTCTCTGCTGCTCGATCAGCGCCAGCGCCTTGGCTTGCGCCGCGCTGTGATCGGCGGTTTTGTTCCAGATGCGCGCCACCTCCCCGAACGCCGATACCTCCAGCGCTTCCCGGATGAACTGGGCCTCCTTCACCTTGGCCGCGGACAGGTGGGACACCTGCGCGCCGCGCTGCGGCAGGATGCTCAGCAATCCCTCGTTCGCCAGCCGGGAGAAGGCCTGACGGACCGGTGTCCGGCTGACGCCGTATTCATCGGCGACGGCGTTTTCGTAGATCATCGAGCCGGGCTGGAACGACAGCGAAATGATCCTCTTCCGAAGTTCCTTGTAGATCACGCTGTCCAGTGTGTTGCGTTCCAACACCAGCCGTTCGTTCTTCACCGTATAACCCCCAGCCGCTGCGTCGGCGGACATCGCCATTCCCGAGTACGGAATCGCGATTATCGCCGGATCGGATTGGCCCACGCAAGGTCGCAGCGCCGCTGTACACAGTCCGGGACGCGGGTGGAACCGGACCGAAGTCTGGTGCCGCCGGACGAACACTTTGACATTATTGGTTGTGCCTCCCCTCCATCACGCCGCCCTTGTCCGACGCAATCCCGTCCGAACATGGATTTGATTGGACACCAATCAAATCGCCTTCTGGATGATCCGTACCATCTTGCATCCTTGGATACAAGTGTGCAAGATAACCGAACGTTGCGCTGGCTGAGCCGTTCGCCATCCGCGCATCGCCTGTCCGCTCCGCAGAAGTGGGCAGAAACGCATGACATAAGGGCTTTTTCAGGCTCCGCGCTCAAAGCAACGGGCGCCCTTGATCTCTGAACTCATAAGAAATTCTAGGGAGTAGGCAGTGACCAACATGTCCAAGCGCCTTGGCGCTTTTCTTGGAGCCACCGCGCTGACGCTGATCGCTGGCATGGGGATGGCCCAGGCCCAGACGCAGAAGCACATCCTGCGCATGAACCATGTCCACAGCCCGGTCGAAGCCTATCACTCGGCGTTCCAGGAATGGGCCAAGCGCGTCGAGGAGCGGACCAACGGCGGCCTGAAGATCGAGGTGTTCCACAGCGCCCAGCTCGGCAACGAAGAGGACATCATCGAGCAGATCCGCCAGGGCGCCAACATCGGCCAGAACACCGATGCGGCCCGCCTCGGCAACTATGTCCGTGAGATCGCGGTCCTGAACGGCCCGTACTTCATCGAGACGCTCGACGAGGCCTTCGCGCTGTCGAAGCTCGACATCGTCAAGAAATGGAAGACGGAGCTGGCGGACAAGCACGGCCTCCAGGTCGTCTGCTTCGACTTCGTGCAGGGCAAGCGCCACGTGTTCGCCAACAAGCCGGTCCGCAATCCGGGCGACCTGTCCGGTCTGCGCATCCGCACCCCGCCGGCCCCCATCTGGCAGGAATCGGTGCGCGCCATCGGCGCGGCCCCGACGGCGATGAGCTTCGGCGACATCTACCCCGGCCTTCAGCAGCGGGCCGTCGACGGCGCGGAACTGACCTACGCCAACATCCGTCCGGGCAATCTCCAGGAGGTCGTCCGGAACGTCAGCGAGACCGGCCACATCCTGCTGATCAACTTCGAGGTCGTGAGCGCCGCCTGGTTCAAGAAGCTGCCCGCCGACTACCAGACCGCGCTGGTCGAGGAATGCAGCGCCGCCGGCCAGAAGGTGTCGAAGGTGCTCGCCGACGCGGCCGAAGGTGAGAAGGCCGCGCTGGTCAAGGGCGGCATGAAGGTGACCGACAACGTCGATCTGGAGGCCTTCCGCAAGGCCGGCGACGCCGCGTACCAGAAGCTCGGTCTCACCGAGGTGCGCGCGGCCGTCTACAAGGAAATGGGTCGCTAAGTCATCCGAAGCCGGCGAGGCCTGCCTTTATGAAGACTCTCTACGACTATGTCCTGAAGCTGGAGGCGATCCTCGCCGGCTTGTTCCTGATGCTGATGGTGGGGTTGCTTCTGCTGGGCGGCGTGGCGCGGATGATGCAGCACCCGCTCAACTGGACCATCGATCTGGCGACCTGCTTCTTCGCCTGGGCGGTGTTCCTGTGCGCCGACATCGCCTGGCGCAAGGACATGCTGATGTCCCTCGATCTGGTGACCGCGAAGCTGTCCGAGCGGTACCAGCGGACCCTGCTGTTCGTGAACTACGCGGCGATCGCGCTGTTCCTCTGCTACGCCGTCTACGGCGGCACCCTGCTCGCCTGGACCAGCCGGTCCCGGACCTTCAACGGCATTCCCGGCGTCAGCTATTCCTGGGTCACTTCCAGCATCGCCGTCGGGGCGGCCCTGATGCTCATCACCACGATTCTCAAGATACGGGCCCTGATGCGGTCCGACGGCGTTCCGTGCGCCGCTGCCGCCACCGGGGAGACCGCCTGACCATGTTGCTCGTCTCTCTCGCCTTCGCGGTCTTCCTTCTCATCGGCATGCCGGTCGCCTTCGCGATCGGCATCTCGGGGGTGCTCTTCTTCCTCCAGCACCCGGAGTTGCCCTTCACCATCCCGCTCCAGGTGACGGTGTCCCAGACCCAGAATTTCGCCCTGCTCGCCGTTCCCCTGTTCATCATGGCGGGCAACTACATGAACCGGTCTGGCATCACCGAAAGCCTGCTGAATCTGGCGTCGGTGGCCACCGGACACTTCAAGGGCGGCCTCGCCCAGATTTCGATCGTCCTGTCGGCGCTGATGGGCGGCGTGTCGGGATCGGCCATCGCGGACGCGGCGATGCAGTCGCGCATCCTCGGCGAGGAGATGACGAAACGGGGCATGTCGCGCGGCTTCACCGCCGGCGTGATCTCCTTCACCTCGCTTCTCACCCCGCTGATCCCGCCGGGCATCGGCATGATCCTGTACGGGACCATCGGCCAGGTGTCGATCGGACGGATGTTCGCGGCGGGCTTCGCCCCGGCGCTTCTGCTCGGCATCGCCATGAGCATCGCCGTCTGGTACACCTCCAACAAGCGCGGATACCCTCCGGAGCGGGCGAAACGGGCGTCCCTGTCGGAAGTCGGCAGTGCTCTGAAGGGCGGCGTCTGGGCTCTGCTGTTCCCGGTCATCCTGCTCGTCGGGTTGCGCATGGGCATCTTCACGCCCTCGGAGATCGGCGCCTTCGCGGTTCTGTACGCGCTGTTCATCGGCTTCGCGATCTACCGCCGGCTCAAGGCGAAGAGTTTCGTCGAGGCGCTGGAGGTCAGTCTCGCCGACGTCGGCTCCGCGATGTTCCTCATCAGCCTGTCGGCGATCTTCAGCTACGGCATCGTCTTCGAGCGCATCCCGGAAGTCATCGCCTCGTCCCTGACCAGCCTCACCGACAATGTCCAGCTGGTGATGGTCCTGATCGTCCTCCTGGTTCTGGTGGCGGGCCTGTTCATCGACGCGACGGTGATCATCATCATGATGACCCCGATCTTCCTGCCCGCCGTGCGGGCGATGGGCGGCGATCCGGTGCATTTCGGCATCGTCTTCATCGTCGCGGCGACGATCGGCAACTTCACGCCTCCGGTCGGGGCGGCGATGTTCACCGTCTGCTCGATCCTGAGGGTGTCGGTGGGTGCCTATGTGCGGGAGTCCCTGCCCCTGATGATCGCCATCGGGCTGACGACCCTGCTTCTGATCTTCGTGCCCGAGGTCATCCTCCTGATCCCGAACCTGCTCTTCGGATGATGGCGGCGGGCCGGGTGCGGCGGTGGAAACGCCGTCCTCCCGGTCCATACAGCGAATCCTTGCGTCCAATCCGGCGCCCCTTGCGGCGCCGACTGGTGGAGTTCCAAACACGATGACCGGCAGACTAGACGGAAAACGCGCCCTGGTGACCGGAGCGGGGCAGGGCATGGGACAGGCCATCGCGCTCGCCTTCGCCAGGGAGGGGGCCGACGTCGTCGCGGCCAGCCGCACGCTGTCCAAGATGGAGGACCTTCCCCGCATCGATCCCCGGATCACCCCGGTCGCGCTCGACGTGACCGACCCGGCGGCGGTCCGGCGCGTCGTCGCCGAGGCCGGGCCGCTCGACATCCTCGTCAACAACGCCGGGTGGGTCCACAACGGCACCATCCTGGACTGCAGCGACGAGGATTGGGCGCGCAGCCTGGACCAGAACGTCACCTCGATGTTCCACACCATCCGCGCGGCGCTTCCGGGCATGATCGAGCGGCGGCGGGGCTCCATCGTGAACGTCGCCTCGGTGGCGTCGAGCCTGACCGGCGTCGCCAACCGCACCGCCTACGGGACCAGCAAGGCGGCGGTGATCGGCCTGACCAAGGCCGTGGCCCGCGACTTCATTGGCGTCGGCGTCCGCTGCAACGCGCTGTGCCCCGGCACCACCCACTCGCCGTCGCTGGAGGAGCGCATCCAGTCGAGCGCCGATCCCGAGGGCATGCGGGCCCAGTTCGTCGCGCGCCAGCCGATGGGGCGCCTGGGCACCGTCGAGGAGATGGCCGCCGCCGCGGTCTATCTGGCCAGCGACGAGTCCGGCTTCATGACCGGAAGCCTGCTCGTCGCCGACGGAGGGCAGACGCTGTGACCGGACCGGCTCAGCCGACCGCGCGCTACGGCGCGGAAGCCCTGGATTCCTTCTGCCGCGCGGTGTTCCTGGCCGCGGGAGCGGACGAGGCAACGGCGGACGCGGCCACGCGCGCGATGATGCACGGCTCTCGGCTGGGGGTCGACAGCCACGGCGTTCGGCTGCTCGGCCACTATGTGACCACCATGACCCAGGGACGGGTGAACCCGCGTCCCGCTCCGCGCATCCTGTCCGAATTCGGGGCCGTCGCCACGCTGGACGCCGACCACGCCCACGGCGCGCTTGGCGCCTACCGCGCGCAGGAGAAGGCGGTCGAACTGGCCGGCCGGTTCGGCATCGGGGCGGTCGCCATCCGCAACAACTCCCATTTCGGCCCGGCCGGCGCCTTCGCGCTCGCCGCGGCGGAGGCGGGCTGCATCGGCATGGCCGTCTGCAATTCCGACAGCTTCATGCGGCTGCACGACGGCGCCGAACGCTTCCACGGCACCAACCCGATCGCCATCGCCGTTCCGGTGAAGGACGGTGATCCGTGGCTGTTCGACATGGCCACCAGCGCCATCCCCTACAACCGCGTCCAGCTCTACCGCAGCCTCGGGCTCGCGCTTCCCGAGGCCACCGCGTCGGACCCCGAGGGACGCAACACCACCGATCCCGAGCGGGCCGAGATGCTGGCGCCGCTGGGCGGCGAGTTCGGCTTCAAGGGGGCCGGGCTGGCGGGCTTCGTTGAGATCCTCAGCGCTGTCCTGACCGGCATGAAGCTGAGCTTTGAGATCCTGCCGATGCCGGGACCGGACCTGAGCACGCCGCGCGGCATGGGCGCCTTCGTGATGGCGATCCGTCCGGACGCTTTCCTGCCGCGGGAAAACTTCGAGGACAACATGGCGCGCTATCTGGCCGCCCTGCGCGGGTCCCAGGCCGTGCCGGGCCGAACGGTCATGGCGCCCGGCGACCGGGAGTGGGCGGAGGCGGAGCGCCGCAGGACCCTTGGCATTCCCATCGACCAGACGACCGTCGACAGCTTCAACCAACTCGCCCACGCCTATGGCATTCCCACTCCGGTCCCGGCGACCTCCCCACCATAAGGCCGGGTGGGGTGGACACCGCTCCGACGTTGCGGTTGGCCGATGCGCTTCGGGCTTGAACATGCCCCCAAGCCCATTCAGCGCAGGTTGGCGGAGACGATCCGCTTCCGCGCCCTGCTGATCGCCGCCGGGAACGCGGATGCCGACGACCACGACACCCTGCGCAGCGATCCCGCGGTCATCACCGCCCGGTTGGGACCGGCTGTCCTGCGCTTCGCACCAAGGCCGCGAAGTCCTGTTCGGCGTGGTAGGAGGAGCGGGTCAGCGGGCTTGCCGAAACCATCCGGAAGCCCTTGGCCCGCGCCACCCGTTCATATTCGGCGAACTCCCCCGGCGGGGCGTAGCGCGCCACCGGGTGGTGCCGCGGGGTGGGCCGCAGATACTGGCCGACGGTCAGGAAATCGACGCCCGCCACCCGCAGGTCGTCCATGACCTGAAGCACCTCGGCGCGCTCCTCGCCAAGGCCCAGCATGATGCCGGACTTGGTGAAGATCTCCGGGCGCCGGTTCCTCACTTGGTCGAGAAGGCGCAACGAGTGATAGTAGCGTGCCCCCGGCCGCACCGTCGCGTACAGGCGCGGCACGGTTTCCAGGTTGTGGTTGAAGACGTCCGGCCGGGCATCGGCGACGGTCTCGACGGCTCCCGTCTTGTTGCGGAAGTCGGGGGTCAGGATCTCGATCGTCGTCGCGGGCGAGACGGCGCGGACCCGCTCGATGCAACGCACGAACTGCCGGGCACCGCCATCCGGCAGGTCGTCGCGGTCCACCGAGGTGATGACCACATGGCGCAGGCCGAGTTCCAGAACCGCCTCGGCCAGTCGGTCCGGTTCTCGCGGATCGAGCGCGTCGGGCCGTCCGGTCGCCACGTTGCAGAAGGCGCAGGCCCGCGTGCATACGCTGCCCAGGATCATCACCGTTGCGTGCCGCTTGCTCCAGCATTCGCCGATGTTGGGACAGGCGGCCTCCTCGCAGACCGTGTGCAGGGCATGTCGGCGGACGAGGGCGCGGGTGTCCTCATTGGCACCGGTCGACGGCGCGCGGGCTCGAAGCCAAGCCGGCTTCTCGGCCTGATGAACAAGCGCAGTGGGTGACGCGGGCATGGCCGTTACTCCGCCGCGACGGCCGGGGCCGCCGGCTGCACGATGATCTTCACGTTCCGGTCCTTGTTGTGGACCAATTCGTGCAGGTCGGAGCCGCAGATCCCGCACCAATGCACCTTGATCCGCGCCCACCCGGCGGCCTTCATCGTGGTCATGGTCGTTTCCTCCAATTTTGTTGTTGCCAATTTTGTCGCTGAGATGATGCGCGTCAGCTCGAAATCGCCGGGCCGCGGTCAGGTGAAGACCATTCCGCCGTCGACAAGCAGGGATTGGCCGGTCATGAAGTCGGAATCGGACGAGGCGAGGAAGCGTGCCACCCCCACCAGATCCTCCGCCGTCGAAGGACGGCCCAGCACGGCGCCGGCCGCGAAATGGTTGAACGCCTCGTCCTCGGCCGTCGTCAGTCCGGTGTCACGGAAGCCCTTGTCGATGATCTTCCACATCTCCGTCGCGACGACGCCGGGGCAGATCGCGTTGGCGGTGATCTTCTCCTTGCCGAAGGCACGCGCCGCCGCCTGGGTCAAGGCAACCACCGCGAACTTGCTGGCCGAGTAATGGGCGAGCGGCTCGTATCCTTGCTTGCCGGCGATGGAGGCGGTGTTGATGATCTTCCCGCCCCCGCCTTGCGCGCGGAAGGTCTTGATCGCCTCCTGCATGCCGATCAGCACGCCCAATGCGTTGACGTCGGTGACGAAACGCCAGTCCTCCTCCGTGATGTCGAGAAATGGCTTGGTCTGGGCGACGCCCGCGTTGTTGAAGAGGACGTCGAGGCGTCCGAAGGACGAGACGGCCGTGTCGATCATGCGGCGGACCGCGGCGCGGTCGCGGACGTCCACCGTGACCGGGACGGCGTCGCCACCCTTCGCGCGGATGGACTCCGCGACCGCCCTCGCATCGTCCTCCGTGCGATCGGCGATGATCAGCCGCGCGCCGTCGGCCGCGAGCGCGCGGGCCATGGTGGCGCCGATCCCGCGGCCGGCACCGGTGACGATGATGCTCTTGTCCTTGAGGTTTGGCATGGTGCGTCTCCAAGGGCCGGCGCGGGGGAGAGCCCGCAAGCCGGCCGGACGGGTGGAAGGGTCAGGCGTTTTTCGTGACGTGGTCCTTGATGAGGGCGTTGACCTTCCCGGCCGCCTCCATCTGCACCATGTGACCGGCGTTCGGGACCACCTCGACCCGCGCGGCGGAGCCCAGCGCCGTGGCGTGGGCGGCGGGAATGACGCGATCCTCCGCGCCCCACACGACCAGCGTCGGCACGTTCGCGGCCCCGACCGCCGCGCCGAGAATGGCCCTCTGCGCCCCCTTCTCGAACATCGAGGACGCAATGGCCCGAAGGGCACCGTCCACGCCGTCCAGCCGCTTGTACTTCAGCAGCTCGTCGGTCATCTGGCGGCTGACGAGGCCGGCGTCGGCGAACAGGGTTTCCAGCACCGGCTTCAGGTCGCGGCGCGAGGTCGCGTCGATGAAGCCCGCGATGTAGTCCTGGTTGATTTCCGGCCCCAGACCGGCCGAGCAGATCAGCGACAGCGACGCCACCCGCTCCGGCGCGTCGAGCGCCGTGCGCATGGACACCGCACCGCCCATGGAATGGCCGACCAGATGCGCGGCCCCGATGCCCACCGCGTCCATGAAGTCCTGGACCGCTTTCGACAGGCCGGTCAGCGTCGGGTCGGGCAGCGTCTTGGCAGACTGGCCGTGCCCCGGCAGATCCAGCGCGTAGACCGTGGCGCCCTCCGCCAGGGCGTCGATGGTGAACAGCCAGTTGTCGAGGTCGCCGCCGAAGCCATGGACCAGCAGCACGGTCGTCGCCCCGTCGCCGCGCCTGGCGTAGCGGATGTTGCCCGCCGCCGTCTCGGCGAACTCGTAGCGTGGACCGGCATCCGCCCCGTCCTCCCCGCCGTCGGCGGCGGGGACGGCGTAGCTGGCGATGAAGGCGTCGATGTCGCTGTCCGGCACGTCGGGTTCGGCCAGCACGGCGATCAGCGCCTTCACCGGGTAGACGGTGCCGGGCTCGCCCAGCACCCGGCGCAGGACGCCGGTCTCGCCGGCCTCGACCACGTTGGTGATCTTGTCGGTCTCGACCTCCAGCAGGTCGTCGCCCAGGTTGACGGTGGCCCCCGGCTGCTTCAGCCAGCCGGTGACCTTGCCCTCCGACATGGACAGGCCCCACTTGGGCATGACGATGGGCTTGATGCGCTCGTTGAGAGTGGTCATGAAAAAGCGGCTCCGGGATCAGGCGGCGAGGGTGCTGCGGGGAGAGGGGGCCAGCGTGCGGCGGACGGCGGCGGCGACGGCCTCGGCGCTGGGGATGTAGAGGTCTTCCAGCGAGGGCGAGAAGGGCACCGGCGTGTGCGGCGGCGTCACCATCTGGATGCCGGCCTTCAGCGCGCCGAAGGCGTTCTGCGCCACGAAGGCCGAAATGTCGGTGGCGAGGTTGCAGCGCGGGTGCGCCTCGTCCACCACGACCAGCCGGCCGGTGCGCTCCACGCTGTCGATGATGGTGTCCCAGTCGATGGGCGACAGGGTGCGCAGGTCGATGACCTCCGCCTCCACCTTGTCCCTGGCGAGCGCGTCCGCCGCCTCCATGGCGCGGTGGACGGTCAGGCCGTAGCTGACGATGGTGACGTGATCGCCGTCGCGGAGCACGTTCGCCTCGCCGAAGGGGATGGCGTAGGACTCCGCCGGCACCTCGGTCTCATGACCGTAGAGGTTCTTGTGCTCGCAGAAGATGACCGGGTCGTTGTCGCGGATCGACTGGATCAGCAGGCCCTTGGCGTCATAGGCGTTCGACGGGCAGACGACCTTCAGCCCCGGAATATGGGTGAACAGCGGGGTGAGCATCTGCGAATGCTGGGCCGCCGCGCGGAAGCCCGCGCCGACCATGCCGCGGATCACCACCGGCGTCTCCGCCTTGCCCCCGAACATGTAGCGGAACTTGGCCGCCTGGTTGAAGATCTGGTCGAAGCAGACGCCCATGAAGTCCATGAACATCAGCTCCGCGACCGGGCGCATGCCGCAGGCGGCGGCGCCGATGGCCGCACCGATGTAGGCGGATTCCGACAGGGGCGTGTCCAGCAGGCGGTCGCCGTGCTTGGCGAACAGGCCCTTGGTGACGCCCAGCACGCCGCCCCAGGCGTCGTCCTCGCCGGGCGCGCCGGTGCCGCCGACGATGTCCTCGCCCATGAGGATGACGGTCGGGTCGCGGCGCATTTCGAGGTCCAACGCCTCGTTGATCGCCGTCTTCATGCTGATTTTGCGGGACATGGTGTTTCCTCCGGTGAATGCCGATTTTTTGGCGTGGGCCGCTCAGTAGGCGACGTAGACGTCTTTCAGCAGGTCGGCGGCGACCGGCAGCGGGGCCGCCTTGGCGCAGCGCACGGCGTCCTCGATCAGCGCGTTCACCTCGCGGTCGATGGCCTCCAGCTCGGCGGGGGCGACGGTGCCGGTTTCGGTCAGGCGCTGGGCGAGCAGCTTGATGCAGTCGCGGTTGGCGCGCAGGTTCTCCACCTCGCCCTTGGCGCGGTAGGTCTGGGCGTCGCCTTCGAAATGGCCGTAGAAGCGGACCATGTTGCATTCCAGCAGCGCCGGGCCGCCGCCTTCGCGGGCGCGCTTGACGATTTCGCCGGCCGCCTCGTACACCGCGAAGAAGTCGGTGCCGTCCACCGTCACGCCGGGCAGGCCGAAGCCGGTGGCACGGTCGATGTAGCTGTCGCAGGAGACCGCCCATTCCATGGCGGTGGATTCGGCGTAGCCGTTGTTCTCCACCACGAAGACGACCGGCAGGTTCCACACCGCCGCGAGGTTCATGCTCTCCAGGAAGGTGCCCTGGTTGGACGCGCCGTCGCCGACGAAGGTAATGCCGACCCCACCGTCGCCCCGGAACTTGGCGGCCAGCGCCGCCCCACAGATCAGCGGCGCGCCGGCGCCCAGGATGCCGTTGGCGCCCATCATGCCCTTCGACAGGTCGGCGATGTGCATCGATCCGCCCTTGCCCCGGCAGGCGCCGGTGGAACGGCCGTAGATCTCCGCCATCATCTCGTGGACATCGACTCCCTTGGCGATGCAATGACCGTGGCCGCGATGGGTCGAGGCGATGCGGTCGTTGTCATTCAGGTGCATCATAATGCCAGTGGCGCAGGCCTCCTCGCCGGCGTAGAGGTGCACGAAGCCCGGAATGTCGCCCTTGGCGAAGTCGATGTGCAGACGCTCCTCGAACTCGCGGATGGTCCGCATGGTCCGGTAGGCTTGCAGCAGGTCCGCTTTGTCGAGTGGATAAGGGGTGTTGGTCACTGACGTTTCTCCCTTGTCAGGTTTTTCAAAGACGGGTTTTTCAAAGACGGGTTTTTTTAAGGCTCGGCCGTGACCGGCGCCGGGGCGCCGGTCAGCAGCCTGTTCTGGGCGGCGTACTGCATGCAGCCGCCCACGTTCACGGTGCGGAAGGCGTCGTCCCGGAGCGTCAGGGACACGCGGTCTTGCGCCGAGAATGCGATTTCCCGCTCGCCGTCGAGCGCGATGGAGCCGGCCTTCACCTCCGGCACGAAGGGCACGCCGGCCGGCATGCGGCGCCAATCAGCGACGCCGACCGAGGCCATCAGCCCCGGCGCGATGGGCGCGCGCAGCACCGTCATGCCGGACGCCGGTGTGCCGAGACGCACCATCAGCCCGCCGCTCTCCTCCCGCGTCACGGGCTCCAGCAGACCGGCGATGGCCGACATGCCGATGACCTCCGGGTCGGCGAAGGTGACGAACAGCTCGCGGAAGCTGTCCGGCTTCCACAGGGCGCGGGCCCCGACGTAGCGCTCGGTCACCAGAGCGACATCGACCAGCGCGATCTCCTCCACCCGGCCGTTGAGCGACACGTCGATGCGCTTGTTCGCCGCGAAGGCGATGTCCGGGGGCACCTGCCCGGTCACGGCCAAGCCGGTCGCCAGCCCGGTGATGGTCGGCTCGCGGTGTTCGGGAAAGGCGTTGTTGGTGCCGGTGGAGATGCCGGCCACGGGCACCGCCCCGCAGTGCGCCACCACGGCGCGGTGCGTGCCGTCGCCGCCCAGCACGACGATGGCGGCGACTCCCGCCCGGCGCATCTCGTCCGCCGCCCGATGGGTGTCGGTGACGGTGCCGGTGACCGGCATGGGCAGCGGGTGAATGGCGGGATAAGGCGCCTCGCCGTGCGCCGCCGCCCGCGACAGCCCGCGCGCCACATGACGCCCGATGCCGCCATGCTCCGGCATCATCAGGACGTCGGTGACCCCGCAGGCGCGCAGCGCGGCCAGCACCCGCAGGACGATGTTGGCACGATCCGCGATCTGGAGGTTCGCCGCGTTCGCGACGACCCGGCGGATGTCGCGCGCGGATACTGGATTGGCAATGATGCCGATGGCCGGTGCCACGCGTCCCCCCTTCGCTTCGATGTTTTGAAGGGGTCTATGGCAAGAGCCGTGCCAAATGTGCGTGTGGCTGACTATCGTGCTTCCGCAACGGTTTGCACGACGGGTGGCGGTGTTGCGATCACCTCACCTGTTGCATGACCTGTTGCAGGGGCGCTGCAACAGGTGTGGCATGCCTCAATCCAGCCGGTGCGGCGGGACGATGCCGAAACGGCGCATCTGGCGGTGGATGGTCGAGCGGTCCACGCCCGTTTCCCGCGCCGCCGCCGAGACGTTCCAGTGCAGGCGGCGCAGCACCTCGCGCAGGCGGATGGCGGGGTCGTCGCAGTCCGGGGCGGGCGTCGGAGCGCCCGCCGGCCACGCCTCGAACACGCCGCTGCGCTGCATGGGGTCGGGAATATCCATCAGTTCGATCAGCCCGTCGGTGCAGACGGCGCAGGCGTAGTCGAGCGCGTTCACCAGCTCGCGCACGTTGCCGGGCCAGCCGTGGGCGCGCAGGGCCGCCAGCGCCGGAGCGGCGATGGTGTAGCCGATGCCGTCCCGCTCCGTCCGCTCGGCCAGCAGCCGGTCGATCAGCCAGTCGAGGTCGCCGCGCTGGCGCAGCGGCGGCACGGTGAACACCGCGCCGTTGAGACGGAAATACAAGTCGTCGCGGAACGTCCCGGCCTTGATCAGCTCGACCAGATCGCGGTGGGTCGCGGCAATGACGCGCACGTCCACCGACACCGCCTTGGTGCGGCCGATGGGGGTGACCTCCCGCTCCGCCAGGACGCGCAGCAGGCGTGTCTGCGAGGACAGCGGCATGTCGCCGATCTCGTCCAGGAACAGCGTGCCGCCGTCCGCCTCCAGGATCAGCCCCTTCTTGCCCCGTGACGTGGCCCCGGTGAAGGAGCCGGCCTCATAGCCGAACAACTCGCTCTCGATCAGCGCCTCCGGCAGCGCGGCGCAGTTCACGGCGACGAAGGGCTTGGCCGCGCGCACGCTCGACTGGTGCAGGGCCTTGGCGAGGTGTTCCTTGCCGGTGCCGGTCTCGCCGTGGATCAGCAGGCTCATCCGCGTGTTCACCAGCTTCGCCGCGCGCGTCAGCACCGCTTTCAGCGCCGGATCACCTCCGCACATCGCCTGGAGCGGTTTGGGCAGGCTTCCCTCGTTTCCTTTGCGTGGGCGCGGGACAGCGATGGCCGGCGGCGGCATCGCCTGCGCGAACAGGGGTGTCCCGCTGCGCCGCAGGCGGAGGGTGCGCTGGTCGGTGGGCAGGGAACGCACGAACCGCACCAAATCGTCCAACTGGCAGTCGAACAGGTCGGAGAAGGATCGTCCGATGGGATGCTCCCGGTCCTCGCCCTCACCGGCCAGCAGTTTCCACGCGCGGTGATTGAAGCCGATGATCCGCCCGGCGCCGTCCAGCGCGATCACGAAGTCCGGATCGACCTCCGCGAACTCCTGGGAGGCGGAGAGCTTGATCACCCACTCCCGGCGGAAATTGTTGTAGAGGTTGGCGTTTTCGATCTTGTGCGCGTAGGCCTTGACCAGTTGGAGGGCCAGATACTGGCTGATCTTGGGCTCCGGCGAACGGAGCGCGGAGATGTCCAGCACCGCCGCAAGCCCGCCGCCGCTGTGGAACACCGGAGCCGCCGTGCAGGTGAGGGGAATGTGGGTCGTGTCGAAATGGTCCGTCTGGTGGACGGTCAACGCCTCGCCCGTGGCGATGCAGGTGCCGACCGCGCAGGTGCCGGCCCGTCCCTCGTTCCAGTCCGCGCCGAGATAGAGGCCGGTCCGGCGCAGATCGTCGTCCGACGCCCGGTCGCCGATGAAATCGACGGTGACTCCGTTGCTGTCGGTCAGCAGCAGGGCGTAGCCCATGCCGGCCACCTGATGATACAGCGCCTCCAGCCCGAAGCGGGCCATGCGCAGGAACTCGTCCATCGCGTCGCGGTGCAGGCACAGACGCTCGTGCGGCAGGATGTAGGCTTCGCGCCGGACAGTCGGGTCCAGCTTGTGATCGGCCACGCACCGGCGCCAGGATGCGGTGATGATGGCGTCGCGCTTCGACGCGGTCCCTTCCGAGACGCGGACCAATTCGTTGATGTGCGCCGCTTTGGCGTTCTCCATCAGCGTATCCTCCCTGGAGCACGATCGCTCTGATTTGGCCGGCCAAATCGGAGCAATATACCAAGCGCCCCGCCGCACGGGCAATTTGTGCAATAGTATTGCAGGGCACCTGTCCGCGGCCCTGAAAAGAGACACCCGGCTGGGCTTGTCCGGGCGGTCAAGGATGGCTTGGCCACGGGTGTCCGCTCTGCCCAGGGGGGCGCTCCGTCGTGCTCCCGGGCTTACGCTCCTGTTCCTTGCTCATCTCAAAGACCGCCGGCCGCGCCCCAGTCAACGCCTGACACTCGACCCGCCGATTCTGCTCCGGGGGTGCTGGAACTGCAGCGCGGAGGGCTTCCGGGAGCCCTCCGCGCGCGGTCACGATGAGGAGCCGCCACATGCGTCACGTCAGGACGGGGCGCGCCTTGGCCGCGTCCACGAGCTTCAAGACGCCCGCCAGCGCCCAGGAGCCGAGGGTCGCCACCGCAAGGGCGATGGCGAGCGGACGGTCGAAGAACACGGACACCTCTCCGCCGCTCTTCAGCATGGACGTCATGAAGGTCTGCTCGATCACAGGCCCGAGAATCAGGCCGAGCACCGCCGGAGCCATGGGAATGTCGTTGGCTTCCATGAAATAGCCGAGCAAGCCGACAATGGCGATGATTCCGACCGCGAACAGCGTGTTTTCGACCGAGAAGGCCCCGACGATGCAGAAGAGCAGGATGATCGGCGTCAGATAGGTCCTCGGCACCTTCAGGATCAGGCCGAAGGTGCGGATGCACAGGATGCCCAGCGGGATCATCAGGATGTTCGCGACGAAGAAGATCGCGAAGATGGAGTAGATCGCCGTCGGGTTGTTGAGGAAGATGGTCGGGCCGGGGTTGAGGCCCTTGAGGAACATGACGCTGATCACGATGGCGGTGATCGCATCACCGGGGATTCCGAACACGGTCGCCGGGATGTAGGCTCCCCCCAGGCTGGCGTTGTTCGCGGCGCCGGCGGAAACGATGCGCTGGACTTTCTGCTCGACGGCGTTCGGGTCCTTGCCCTTTTGCGAGCGGCGGGTGACCGCATAGGCGATCCATGCGGCGATGTCCGCGCCGGCCCCCGGCAGAGCGCCGACGAGTGTTCCCAGCGTGCTTCCGCGCAGCACTTCGAAGCGGTGATGCCACATCAGGCGGCCCATCCCGGCGCTGATCGAGCCGACCGCCGGTCGCGCCTGCCGTTCGCCGGTTGCCGGAAGCGTCACGGTGCGCAGCAGTTCGGAGATCGCGAACACCCCGATGAGAAGCGGAATCAGGCCGAGACCGCCGAGTAGATTGGTGACGCCGAAGGTGAAGCGGGGAGTCCCGGAGACGGGGTCCATGCCGATGGTCGACAGCCCAAGCCCGAACAGCAGGGCCGCCACCCCCTTGAGAAGCGACGAGCCGCCGACGAAGGTCGCGCAGCTGAGGCCCAGGACCGTTAGCCAGAAATATTCCACGCTGCTGAACTGAAGCGCCAGTTCGGCCAGGTTCGGAGCGGCCAGGGTCAGAACAAGGGCGCTCAGCAGGCCCCCCAGAACCGAGGAGAACAGGCCGGCTCCGAGGGACAGGCCGGCCTTGCCATCGCGCGTCAGGCTGTAGGCGTCGTCGGTGTAGGCGGCCGACGCGGGCGTGCCCGGCATGCGCATGAGCGCACCCGGGATGTCGCCGGCGAAGATGGCCATGGCGGAGGAGGTGATGATCGCCGCGATCGCCGGCACGGGTTCCATGAACATGACGACCGGCACCAGCAGGGCCGTGGCCATCAGCGCGGTAAGGCCGGGGATCGCCCCCAGCACCAGCCCGTAGATGGCCGAAGCGACGATCACCAGCAGCAGGTGGACGTCGAGCAGGACGCCGAGAACGTCCGTTAGGATCACCATAGCAGCCACCCCGAGATGTTCTGAAGCGGTCCCCACGGCAGGGGTACGTGGAGCACGGAGGCGAAGATCGCCGTCAGCACGACCGCGGTGACGGCTCCCGCCGGCACGCTGCGGCGCAGGGGCACACCGGATACGGCCAGCACGAGGACCATCACCAGGACGGCGGTGAGCAGGAAGCCGGCCGCGTCGACGATCAGCACGTAGAGGGCGATCGCGGCGGGGATGGAGCAGAACCGCACCCAGCCCTGCCTGGTCCGCGACCACTCCGGCCGGTGCCAGAGAGGTTCGGTGCGCAAGCTGCGGAGGCCGAGCAGCGCGATGACCCCTCCGACGATGATCAGCCCCGAGCCGATGAGCAGCGGGAAGAATCCAGGGCCGAACTTGAGGTGGCGCGGCGGCTTCAGGTCGGCCGCGTGGCCGATCATCAGGATGCCGATCACGATGAAGAACAGGCCGACGAAGACGTCTTGAACTTTCATGGCGGATAGCCTCCACCGTCAGAAGGAATGCATGGGTTGCCCGGCCCCCCGCCGATCACTTCCCGTAACCAAGGGCGTCCATGACGCGGGCGGTGTCCTTCTCGTGCCGCAGCATCAGCTCCTCGAGCTGCTTGCCGTTGAGGTATTTGACCCCGAAGTTCGCCTTCGCCATGGCGTCCTTGTACGCCGCGCTCGCCGTCGCCTTGGCGACCGCGGCGTCAAGCTTCGCGACGACGTCGCCCGGCAAGCCGGCCGGACCGCCGATGGCCCGCCACGTTCCGCCGTCGACGGCGACGCCGATGGTCTGCGTGGTCGTGGCCACGTTGGGGAATCCAGGCACCGGCTCGGGGCTCAGAACGGCCAGGGGACGCACGCGGCCGGCCGACATCAGGGCGGACGCCTCGGGCAGGGAGGCGGTCTGGAAATCCACGCCGCCCGCCGCGAGTTCGATGAGGCCGGGTGCGGCGCCCTGGCCCGGCACCCATTTGATCGCGGCAACGTCGATCCCATAGTCGAGCATCATGCCCGCCACCGGGATGTCCCACACGCTGCCGCAGCCGCCGCTGCAGTGAACCTTGAAGGACCCCGGGGAGGCCTTGATCGCCTCCAGGGCCGTCTTCAGGTCGTTGAAGCGGGACCCGGAACCGACCAGGAGGGAGGAGGAATCGCCGTTGAAGTTGGCGATCGGCGTGAAGTCCTTGGCCGAGAAGTCGGCTTGCCCCGTCGCCTTGTACCCCGCATACGGGAAGAGAAGCCCGACGGTGTAGCCGTCGGGCGTGGCGTTCTTGATCGCCGTCAGGCCGACCACGCCGCCCCCCTGGCCCTGGTTGACGATGGTGATCGGCTGCCCAAGGATCTCTTTCAGTTCCCGCGCCAGGATGCGGGTCGTCGTATCGCCGCCCCCGCCGGCCGCCGCCGGAACGATGATGGTGACCGGGCGCTCGGGGTATTCGGCCTGCGCCGCGCCGGCCAGCCCGGCGAAAGCCAACAGAACGGATGCAAGAACGCTGATACGCATAGGTTTTCCTCCCATTGCCGTCCGACGCGCGCACGCCATCGGATCGATATCTACTTGTTGTACCCGACGGCGTTGATCGCGCGTGCGGTCTCCTGCTCGTGCTGCTCCATGAAGGCCTTCAGCTCGGTCTGTCCAAGCCAGGCCGCCCCGAACCGGCGCGCCTTCATCTCGCGCTGGAAGCGGTCGCTCTCGAACGCATCCTTCACCGCGGATTCGATCCGCGCCACGAGCGAGGGGTCCATGCCGGGGGGGCCGGCCAGACCGCGCCAGGTGCCGCCGCTGTACGGCTTCCCGACCTGTTCGCCGACGGTGGCGACGTCCGGGTAGCCCTCGATGCGCGTCTCGCTCATCACCGCGATGCTGCGGACCCGGCCCGCGTCGCGCAGCGCGTCAACCTCGGGAAGCGAGCACAGGACGACATCGACGCCGCCGGAGGCCAGTTCCTGCAGTCCGGCCGCCGATCCGGCGGCGGGAATCAGATTGAGCCGTTTGGCATCGACGCCCTGGTCGAGAAGCAGGGAAATGAAGGGGATGTCCCAACTGGCGTTGCACGTGCCGCCGCATGAGATGCGGAGCGAGCCGGGGTCCGTCTTCAGTTTGGCCACGATGTCCGCCACGCTCTTCAGCGGGGAGTTCTGGGCAACGTGCACCGCCGCGGGATCGGCGTTGAACTGGGCGATCGGGGTGTAGCTCGCCGATGTGAAATCGGCCTGTCCCAGCAGCTTGTATTGGGCGAACGGGGCGATCTGGCCCAGCGTGTAGCCGTCGGGCTTGGCCGTCGTATAGGTCGTCATCCCGACGACGCCCGACGCCTGAGGCTGGTTCACGACATTGAAGGGGCGGCCGAGCTTGGCTTCGAGTTCCCGGGCGAGCAGGCGCATCGTGTAGTCGCTGCCGCCCCCGGCCCCGGCAATGACGATCAGCGTCACCGGCCGCTCGGGCCATTCGGCAAGAGCCGGAGCGGCCCCCGCAAGACACGTCAGCATGGCAACGGTGGCCGCCGTCCCGCGGCCGAGCCTGCCTGTGGGCAGTCCCATCATGAGCGTCTCCTCCAAGACATGCCGCAGGGCGGTTCGCTGCCCTGCCTTTCCTGCCGTATCCCACAATACGGGATGTTCGTCAAGCGAACATACCATTATATCCAGTCGGAATTAGGTGGGTTGCGCGTTGACAGGAGATAGGTACTAAATGTAAATACCGCATTGTGGGACAAGCAAAGAGGAAACGTCCAAATGTCAACATCGCTGAGCGGCATCATCCCCCCCCTGGTCACACCCTTCACGGCCGACGGGGAGATCGATGAGGCGGCGTTCCGCGCCCAGGTGCGGTTCATGCTGCAAAAGGGCGTCCACGGCGTCTGCGTCGGCGGAAGCACCGGCGAGGGGCACACCCTCTCGACCGAGGAACTGACGCGCCTCGTCGCCATTTCCTGCGAGGAGGTCGACGGCGCCGTTCCGGTCGTTGCGGGCATCATCGTCAACAGCACCCGCGACGCCATCGCCAAGGCCAGGGCCCTGGAGCACCTGCCGGTGGCGGCCTTGCAGGTGACGCCCGTCCACTACGTCTTCAAACCCGACGAGGACGCGACGCTGGCGCATTTCCGCACGCTCGCCAGCGAGACGCGGATGCCGATCGTCATCTACAACGTGGTGCCTTGGAACTACCTGTCGCCGTCGCTCCTGGTCCGCATCATGAAGGAGATCGACAGCGTCATCGGCGTCAAGCAGAGCGCGGGCGACCTCAAGCTGATGGCCGATCTGCTGAACGAGCAGGTGCCGGGCAAGCTCGTTTTCACGGCGGTCGACGCGCTTCTCTACCCGTCCTTCGCGCTGGGAGCCCACGGCACGATCGCGGCGAATCCGGCCGCGGTGCCCGGCGTGACCGTCGCGCTGTGGAATGCCGTGCAGGCCGGCGACCATCCGCGCGCGCTGGAAATCCACCGGAGTCTGCTGGCCTTCTGGAACACGATCAACGGCGACAACCTGCCGGGGTGCGTCAAGCATTCGCTCAGCCGGCAGGGCTGCGAGGTCGGCGTCCCGCGCCAGCCGATGCCCGCCGCCACCGAGGCGCAGAAGGCACGCATCGACGCCGCGCTGCGCGAGGTGCTTCGTTACGAGGCCTCGCCGACCGAGGCCGCGGCGGAATAGCCGCGTCAGCCGAAGCCACGGAATGCCGGCCGCCCTCGGAATTGCGTTTCCGAGGGTGGCGTGCCCTGGGAGGGACGATGAGCGCGTCGACACGACTTGACCCCGGAGGGCCGGTTGGCCGATCTTTGCTCCGCCCTGCGCCTGAAGCAGGCGGAACCGGGCTCCACGACCATGCCCGGTACGCCTGTCCGGCAGGTGAGCAGAAGGGACAGGCATTCTTGAAGACGAACAACATCAAGTCGGCTGGAAAGATGCTCAGCGTCCTTGAATGTTTTTCCACCGTCGACCGCAGGCTGTCGCTTGCCGATGTGGCGCGCCGGACCAAGCTTCCGCGCAGCACGGCACACCGCCTCATTCTCACGCTCAAGGAAATCGGGTTCCTGGAACAGGACCACAGCCGCGACGAGTACCGGCTCGGCATCAAGCTCTTCGAGCTGGGGTCGATCGTTCTGGCCAACATGGACGTGCACCGCGTGGCGAAGCCGTACGTGGATGCGCTCAGCACCCTGTCGCGGGAGACCGTCCATCTGTGCGTCTTCGACGGCATGAAGATGGTCTTCATCGAGCGGGGCGCAGGGGGCCGATCCGGCCCGAACAACGCGACGACCACGATGGAGGCGTCGCCCTGCCATTGCACCGGCGTTGGCAAGGCGACCCTGGCCTTCCAATCCGACCTCGTCATCGACCGCGTTCTTGGGATGGGGCTTCCGGCCTACACGCGCAACACCCTCACCGACCCCGACCGGCTGAGGGAGGACCTGGCATCGATCCGCAAGCGCGGATACGCCATCGACGACGGTGAGATCGACATCGGCGTGCGCTGCGTCGCCGCGCCGATCCGCAACACCAGCGGGCATGTCTTCGCCGCGGTGAGCGTGAGCGGCCCCGCCACGCGCATGACGCACGAACGGGTGCAGAGCCTCGCCCCGGTCGTCATGAGCCACGCGGAATCGATTTCACTCCAGCTGGGCTACAGCAACGGTGACGACGCCGCGGCGCCGGCGCCCAACACACCCATTACGTAACGGGCGGGACCGGGCCCCAGCGTCCGGCCCCAAGCCCCACAAGCCTGCATCCGACCGACAGACCCTTCCAGTCACCGACGCGCCGGAGCGCTGCGGGCGGAGGGCTGCTATGGCGCGCGGACGCGGCGCAACGGGAGGAATCCATCGTGAAGAAGCTGATCAACGATCCTGCGCACTATGTGGACGAGATGCTCGACGGGCTGTGCGCGGCTCATCCATCCCTCATGCGGGACGGACCGGCGGGGCGGGTGATCCGCCGCACCGAAGGCGCCCGGTCGGGCAAGGTCGGCATCGTGACCGGCGGCGGGTCCGGACACCTGCCCCTGTTCACCGGCTATGTCGGTCCGGGTCTGGTCGACGCCTGCTCGATCGGCAACGTCTTCGAAGGTCCGACCGTGGATTCCTGCATAGCCGCGATCAAGGCGGCGGACGGTGGGCGCGGTGTCCTGCGCCTGTACGGGAACTACGGTGGCGACCGCATGAATTTCGACATGGCGGGGGAGTTCCTTGAGGACGATGGCCTGGAACTGAGCACGGTGCTCGGCACCGACGATATCGCCAGCGCCGCTCCCGAAGAACGCAACAAGAGGCGCGGCGTCGCCGGCATCGTCTACGCCTACAAGATCGCCGGCGCCCGGGCCGACGAGGGCGCCTCGCTGGCCGAGGTGACCGCGGCGGCGGCGAAGGCCGTGGAGCGGACGCGGACCATCGGCTGCGCCCTCTCGTCCTGCCAGATCCCCGGTGCGGCGGAGCCGTCGTTCCGCATCGCCCAGGGCGACATGGAAATGGGCATCGGCATCCACGGCGAGCCCGGCATCTGGCGCGACACACTCAAGCCGGCGGATGCCGTTGCGGATGAGATGGTCGACCGTCTTCTGGCGGAACGTCCCGATGGAAGCGGAAACCGGGTGTCGGTTCTGGTCAACAGCCTCGGCGCCACCCCCCTGGAAGAGCTTTTCATCCTGTACCGGCGCCTTGCGGAACGGCTGGACAAGGCTGGGCTGGCGGTCGTCCAGCCGCTGGTCGGGCCTTATGTGACCTCGATGGAAATGGCCGGCGTGTCGCTCAGCCTTTGCTTCCTCGACGATGAGTTGGAACGGCTCCTTGCCGCTCCGGCGTCCTGCCCCTTCTGGAAGGTTGGTTGACCATGGGCCTGACCGTCACGCACATTGCCGCCGGCGTCGCCCTCGCGCACGCGCGCATGACGACCCTCGAACAGGAACTCAATGCAGCCGACTCCAGGCTCGGCGATGGGGACACCGGCGGCATGTTGCGCCGGGTGCTGGACCTCATGGCCGAGCAGCAGATGGATGGGATCGACGATGTGGGCGTGAGCTTGGGCATCCTTGCCAAGGCCGCGGCCGCCGCGACGGGATCGAGCCTCGGCACCCTGCTCGCGACCGGGCTCCTGACGATGTCGAAGAGGACGAAGGGGCGGACCGAAATCCCCTGGAGCGAACTGGCCCTCCTTCTCGAACAGGCGCGCGATGCCGTCATGGCGCGAGGCGGTGCGAAGCCTGGGGACAAGACCGTGGTCGATGCGCTCGATGCGGTTTCCTCAGCCCTGGCCGGTGCCGGGGATCAGGCGGCGATCCGCGCAAGAGCGGTCGCAGCCTGTGACGAGGCGCTCGTCCGCTTCCGGAATGAACCTTGCCGCATGGGACGCGCCCGCATGTATGCCGATAAGAGCATCGGTATGGATGATCCCGGCATGCTGGCCTTCGCGCGTCTCACCGAGAGTATCTGTCGGCGTGGCTCGTGATGTTGGGGGCCGGGCCGCGAGGCGTTCCGTTCATAAGATGGCACTGGCCGCACTTTGAACCGGTCATGTCCTTCGTAAGCGTTGCATGACGACACCTCCGACGAGATCCTGCTTCATGAAACATTCCGCTGGTCGCGGCTCGGCGGGGAAGAGAGTGTCGGGTCAGGATCTGGAGAGTTGTTGGCGCGGTCCGGTCGGTCCGGAACGACGAAGGGCCGCTTGTTGGACAAGCGGCCCCTGACGACACTGTCGTGCCCGAAACTGGAGCGGGCGAAGGGATTCGAACCCTCGACCCCAACCTTGGCAAGGTTGTGCTCTACCCCTGAGCTACGCCCGCAATGTGGCGCGAGTGACGGGACTTGAACCCGCGGCCTCCGGCGTGACAGGCCGGCGCTCTAACCAACTGAGCTACACCCGCAATATGGCTCCGGATGCTGGACTCGAACCAGCGACACGCGGATTAACAGTCCGCTGCTCTACCGACTGAGCTAATCCGGAACGGAGGCCGGCTTATACGGGTCCCGGCGGCGGAGCGCAAGCAGGAACTTCACCGGGCGGGAATTTTTCTCGCGGTGCCGTTTCCGCTCCCGTCAGGCGACGCCGAGCAGGCTCTGCACCGCCCGGACGATGCTGTCCTCGGAGAAGGGCTTCTGGACGACGGAAAGCTGCCCCGGCTCCTCCTTGGGCAGGTTGTCGCTGTAGCCGGTGGTGACGAGGATGGGCAGCTCCGGGCGCTGCTCCTGCATGCGGGCGATCAGGCTGGTGCCGTCGAAATGCGGCATGCGCAGATCGGTGATCAGGATGTCGGCGGGATCGTTCTGGTCGATCTTGAAGGCATCGAACCCGTTGCGCCCGATGGTCACGCGGAAACCGCGCTCCTCCAGGGTTTCGGCAATGGTGACCGCGACGACCGGGTCGTCTTCGGCGACGATCACATGGAAGGTCTGGGGGAAGGTCTGGGACATGACGGGCGGGCCTCTTGTCTGCACGGTCCCGATTCCTGTAGCCCATCGGGAGGCGGCGGACCAATGCGCAATAGGTCATAAACCGCCGTCTCCGCCATACCGCCCCCGGCCAAGGTATCGGCCGTTCAGCGGCCCCCCGTTTAGCGGCCCCCCCGTTCATCGGATGATCCGCAGGTTGCTGAGCTGGCCGGCGATGGTTCGGAACACCGTCTGCAGGTCCGCCGGCGTGGGGCTGTCGAAATAGTGGTTCGGGCCGGGCGAGGCGCAACTTTGGTAGAGCGTGCGGGTGGCGCTGCTGGCGCTGTCGCCGACGGTGATGGTGAACAGGGTGATTCCCGCCGCCTTCATGTTGCTGCACAGCGTCAGCATGCGGTTGTCGATCGCCGTCGTCACCTGGTTGGTGTTGGTGGTGCCCAGCAGCCCGTCGCTGAGGCGCTGGTAGCTGGTGTAGTCGCCCTGTGGCTTGTACTTGTACCACTCGTTGTTGCCGTCGGTCAGCAGGACAACCGCCTTGGACATGTCGGGGGTCCCGTAATCGAGCGGCAGCGTGTTCGGCGTCGTGCCGCCCCACAGGCCGCGCCATTTCGGGGACAGGGTGAACCACCCCGCCTGAAGCCCCTGGTTCGCCATGGTGCCGCCGCGGTTCACCGGCTTCAGCCCGGCGATCTTGGCGAGCAGCGCCGAGCGGTCGTTGGTCAGCGGCATGACCGGCGGCGGGCAGCCGAGATTCGGCCCGGCCATGTCGTTGGTCTGGCGGTAGGTGCCGTCGTCGGTGATGTTCGTGGGGGTCCAGGGGTTGTCGTTGTTGGAGCCGCTGTACTGGTTGTTCGGGTACCAGAAAGGCTTGAAGGGTGCTGAGGCCGGCGGGGTTTCGGTCTGGTCCTGCGGCTGCGTGCGGGCAAGGACGCAGCCGCGCCAGCCCTGCGAGGCCCATTTGGTGGCGTCGTAGCTGCCGGCCGCCAACCAGGTCGTCCGGGTCTTGCCGATGTTGACCTCCGCCGCGTAGGGGGCGATGGAGACCCACAGGTTCTTCGGCGGCGTGCTGCCCGGCCCGAACAGGATGTTGACGAGGTCGGTGGCGGCGCTGCGCAGCTCCCCGATGCGGTTGTTGGTCGCCATGGAGCCGGTGACGTCGAGCACCAGCGCCAGCTCCAGCCCGGCGTTGGCCCGCTGCACCTGGTTGGTGACCGAGATGGTCAGATGGTTGACGCGCAGGACGCGCAGAAAGGTCGTCGGCAGGGTGGCGGTGACGGACACGCCGACGCGCTGGTTCGTCTGGTCCAGGGTCACCGCCGGAGTGCCGATGGCCGCCCCGAGGAAGCCCGGCGGCAGGTTGGCCGCGACGAACATGGCGATGTCCTTCTGGGCATCCGCCGAGGAGTTCAGCATCTTGCCGGCGGCCAGCGCCCCGGCGTCGATGGCGGTCTGAAGCCGCGACTGCACCAGGAAGGCCCGCCCGTAATCCACCGCCAGCCCGACCATGCCCAGCAACGGCACCGCGGCGGCGGCGAACATCAGCGCGGTGGCGCCCCGGCGGTCCCGCCGCACCGCGGCCAGGGAAGCGAGCAGGCGGGCCGCAGGCGTGAAGGCTGTCCTCATGGCCCGGTCTCCAGCGTGGTGAGCGTGCCGAGCCGGGGTTGGTAGACGGCGCTGGCGTAGAGCGTCGTGGAGGTTCCGGCGTTGCCGAGCCACGGCCAGCTCAGCAGATAGGGGGTGAAGCGGTAGAACAGCTCGGTGAAGATGGCGTTGTCGCCGGGCTGCTGGGTGAAGCCGGGCGGCAGCGTGGCGACCCCGCCGGCTGCGCCGAAATGGCTGGCGGCGGAGCCGGTGCCGGCCCGTTCCTGCCACATCACCCGCGACCCCTGGCCCATGTTGGCGACCGAGCTGACGATCACCTGTCCGCCGGCCATCAGGTCGAGCGGCTGGGCGACTTCCGTCGCGGCGAGGAACAGGACGCCGACCTCGTTCCCCTTCACCACCGTCATGCCGACGCGCAGCTTGTCGAACTGGGTGGCGATGTCGCTGACGTTGGCGGCGGTGCGGTTCAGCGTCAGGCTGATGCTGACGTAGCGCACCACGTCCACCGTCGCGGTGACCAGCACCAGAAGGACCGGCGCCAGCAGCGCCATCTCCAGCGCCGCGACGCCGCGCCGGTCGCGCGGCAGGCGTGGGCGCCGGGTTTCTGGAGCAGATCCCGTCATGCCGGTCACTCCCCCACCATGAAGGGCTCGTTGCGCACGGCCAGCCGGGCCTCGTGGACCAGCTCCGTCCGGCCCAGCACGGTGGCACCGAGCCCGGTCAGCACCGGCTGGGTGTAGCGCAGGGCGTAGACGACGACCTGCCCGCTGCCGCCCAGCGCCGCCCCGGTCTGCTTGGCGTCCCAGTTGGTGGAGCCGCAATTCAGGTCGGTCAGCGAGGTGGAGGGCGGAACCCCGCCGTTGACCTGCCCCAGCGTGGTGAAGGAGGCGTAGCTGTGGCTGCGCACCGACAGGCGGCTCTGGTCGAGCACCCGGTGGGTCAGCCGATGCACCGTGTCGCAGATTTGGGCGCGGCGGTCGGTGAAGCCGCTCGCCAACTCCCCGGTGAAGCCGCTGCGGGCGGCCGCGCGGGCGGCGTGGTTGAGCAGACCGTCCACGGTCAGCGAGTAGGACACCTCGGCCAGCGCGATCATGCCCGCGATCAGCGCCGGGGAGACGATCGCCAGCTCCAGCGTGGTCAGGCCCCGGCGGTCGCGCAGGGGACTGAGGAAGGGGCTGCGGTTGCGGCTAAGCATGGCCGCCTCACGGCTTGAAGGCGACGAACTGCCGCGCCGTCTCGTAGAAGGCCAGGTTCGAGCGCACGTTGGCGTCGTCGAGGTCGAGCCGGGCCACACGGGCCGCCGCCTCCAGATCACCCTTCAGCCCGTAGGCCAGCGCGAGGTTCTGGCGCACGCGGGGAGAGTCCACCCCGCCTTGGACCAGCCCTTCCAGGATCGCCACGCCCTCGGCGCTGCCGTTCAGCGCCAGCGATAGGCCGAGGTTGGCCATGGCCGTCGCGTTGTTCGGCTCGGCCTTCAGGACGTGACGGTACTCGGTCTGGGCCTCCGCGTGCCGCCCGGCGAGGTCGAGGGCGACGCCGCGGTTCAGGCGGGCGCGCAGGTCGTCGTCGTTGCGGCGGAGCAGGGCGTCGAAGCGGTTCAGCGCGTCGGCGGGACGGTTGGCGCGGACCAGCGCGCGGCCCAGCGCCGTCTGCACCTCCACATTGTCGGGAACGGCGGCGGCGGCCTTCTGAAGCTCGACCACCGCGTCGGCGGCGGAGCCGCTCTCCGACAGGGTTTCGCCCAGCCCGAGCAGGGCGCCGACATGGCCCGGCGCCTGATCCAGCACCGCGCGGTAGAAACGCACCGCGGAGCCGGTGTTGCCGGCCTCCTGCGCGGCGCGGGCGAGGCGGAGCTGCACGCGCGCCTTGTCGTCCAGCGTGGCGTTCGCCGTCGCGCCGCTCCTCGACCCCACCGGTCCGCCGCCCGGCGCGGAGGCGCAAGCGCTGACCGACAGCAGCAGAAGGGCGGCCGCCGCGGCGCGGCCCAGACCGGAGAGGCTCTGCTTGGACGAGAGGGAAGACGGGGTGGCGATCATGGCTGACCTCCCATGGTCTGGCTGTGGGGCGGGTTGGAAGCGGACTGGCTGGAATGGGTCTGTTGGCTGTTGCCGGCGCTGTCGAAGCTGCGCGAGACGTCGAGCATGGCGGGGCCGCCGACGACGATGAAGACGCAGGGCAGGATGAAGACCACCATGGGCAGGGTCAGCAGCACCGGCAGGCGGGCCGCCTTCTCCTCGAACCGGGCGAGGCGCTGGGCGCGCATCTCCCCGGCCAGGACGCGCAGCGCCTGGGCCAGCGGGGTGCCGTAGCGCATGGCCTGGATCAGCGTCGTCGCCATGCCGCGCACGCCCTCCATGTCCAGCCGGGCGGCCAGATTGTTGAGCGCGCCGCCGCGGTCGGACAGCACGCGCATCTCCGCCGCGGTGGCCGACAGCTCGGCGCTCAGCGCCGGGTAGGCGGTCGCCACCTCGCGGGCCACGCGGTCCACCGCCGCTTCCAGGCCGAGGCCGGCCTCGCCGCAGATCACCAGCAGGTCGAGCGCGTCGGGCAGGCCGTTGCGCACCTCCTCCAGACGGCGGTCGCGCATCCGGCCCAGCGCCAGATCGGGCAGCCGCCAGCCGAGCAGGGCGCCGGCCACCACCTGCGCCGCGGCACCGGGCGCGCCGATCAGCGAAGGCAGCAGATCGCCCGCCGCCGCCGGGACCAGCGCCATCCCGGCGCCGATGCACAGCAGCTTGATGCCGAGCAGGGAGTAGAGGTGGCCGGGTTGGTTGTAGCCGGCGGCGATCAGGCTCCGGCGCATCCGTTCCCGGTCGGCGGAGCCGACGAGCGGCGTGCGGGCCAGCGCGGCGCCGATCCGGCTCAGCAGGCTCCGGCGTTCCGTTTCGGTGGCGGCGGACGGCGCGGTTCCGCCGCGCAGGCGCTCCAGCCGGGCCAGGAGCCGCTCGCGCAGCACGCAGGAGCGCAGCCCGGCCACCCCGGTGAGGATCATCAGCACGCCGAAGCCGAGAAGGACCGGCTGCGGGATCAGGCCGCCCATCACGCCGCCGCTCATGACAGGGTCCTCCGGATGAGGAGCTGCATGGAGCCGACGCCGACCAGCAGCAGCCCGCCGGCCACCGCCAGCATCGTCTGGCCGCTCGGCTCGTCGATCAGCCGCATCGCGTAGTCGGGGTTCAGCATCGCCATGCCGCCGCCGGCCAGGAAGGGCAGGGCGGCCAGCACGGCGGCGGAGCTGCGCGCCTCCGACGTCAGGGCGCGGGTGCGCATCTGCACGCGGCGGCGCTGGCGGATCATGTCGGCCAGATTCTCCAGCGGCTCCGTCAGGTTGCCGCCGGTCTCCCGTTGCAAAAGCAAGGTGACGACGAAGAAGCGGAACTCCGGCAGGCGGACGTTGGCGGCGGCGCGGGCCAGCACGGTTTCCAGGTCGATGCCCATGGCCGTCTCGTCGACGATGCGGCGGAACAGCGGGGCGATCGGCTCGGACAGCTCGCTGCCGACCATGCGCAGGCTTTCCGAGACCGGGATGCCGGCGCGGGTGGCGCGGACCACGAGGCTGATCGCGTCGGGAAGCTGGTTCATCAGCGCCTCCAGCGTCTTGCGGCGGCTGGCGGCGAAGACGAGGCGCGGGGTGACCAGCAGGGCCACGGCGGCGGCGGTCGTGGCGCCCGCCTCGCCCACCACCGGCCCGCCCAGCCACCAGCACAGGCCGGCGGCGATCACGGCGGTGAGCAACGCCCGCCACAGCCGGATGCCCGGCGGCAGATAGACGGTCTGGCGCCGCGCGTAGAAGCGCGACATGCGCCGCTTCACCCGGTCGGCGAGGGTTAGGGAGCCGGCGCCGGTGATGTCGGGGCTCCCGTCCTCCACCACCGCCCGCGCCTCCGCCGACAGGGCGGCCAGCCGGCGGCGCAGCGCCGTGTGGCGGCGGAACGCGCGCAGGGTGGAGAGGGCGAAGAGCAGCGTTCCGACACCGAGGAGCAGGGTGGCGAGCTGAAGGGCCTGGATGCGGTCCATCGCGTATCCCCCCGTCTCAGAGGCCGGTGGTGGCGGCGTTCCAGGCCGCCTCCTGCCCGAAATAGGCCAGCCGCTCGGCGAAGCGCGGGCGCAGGCCGGTGGCGGCGTAGCGCCCTTCCAGGATGCCGTCGCGGTTCTCGCCGCGGAACTCGAAGGTGAAGAGGTCTTGGGTCAGGATCACGTCGCCCTCCATGCCGACCAGCTCGGTGACGTGGGTGATGCGGCGCACGCCGTCGCGCATGCGCTGGACCTGGATGATGACGTGCACCGCCCCGGCGATCTGCTGGCGGATGGCGCGGCTGGGCAGGCTCATCCCGGCCATCAGCACCATGTTCTCGACGCGGCTCAGCGCGTCGCGCGGGTTGTTGGCGTGGATGGTCGACATCGACCCGTCATGGCCGGTGTTCATGGCCTGGAGCATGTCGAAGGCCTCCGCCCCGCGCACCTCGCCGATGATGATGCGGTCGGGCCGCATGCGCAGCGCGTTGCGGACGAGGTCGCGCTGCGTCACCTGCCCCTGGCCCTCCAGGTTGGGCGGGCGGGTTTCCAGCCGGACGACGTGGGGCTGTTGGAGCTGGAGTTCGGCGGCGTCCTCGATGGTGATGACGCGCTCGGTCGCCTCGATGGGGCGGGACATGGCGTTGAGCAGCGTCGTCTTGCCCGAGCCGGTGCCGCCGGAGATGATGATGTTCAGCCGGCAGCGCCCGATGATCTCCAGCGCGCGGGCCATCGGCTCGGACATGCTGCGGAACTCCACCAACTCGCGGAAGCCGATGGTGCGGCGGGCGAATTTGCGGATGGAGATGCAGGCGCCGTCGAGCGCCAGCGGCGGCACCACGATGTTGACGCGGCTGCCGTCGGCCAGCCGGGCGTCGACCATCGGGCTGGACTCGTCCACCCGCCGCCCGACCGCCGAGGCGATGCGCTGCGCGATGTTCAGCAGGTGCCCGGCGTCGCGGAAGCGCACCGGCATCTCCACCAGCTTGCCGCGCTGCTCGGCGAAGGTGCGGGAGGGGCCGTTGACCATGATGTCGGTGATCGCGTCGTCGGCCAGCAGCGGCTCCAGCGGCCCCAGCCCGATCATGTCGTGGACCAGCTCCGTCGCCAGCGTGGCCTGCTCGCGCCCGTTCAACTGGCTGCGGCTGGTGGTGGCGATGTCGTCGATCAGCCGCTCGACCAGCGGGCGCAGCGTCTCCGCCGGCATGTCGGCGATGGTCGCCGGGTCGATGCGGGCCAGCACCTGCGACCGGATGTCGTTCAGCGAGCGGTTGACCGGCCGCGGCGCGGCCGGCGGCGGCGGGATGGGCGCCGCCACCGGGGCCGGGGCGGGCTTCGGCACCTCGGGCGGCGGACTCGTCGCCACGGTCAGGGAAGTGGGGGCCGCCTTGCGGCCGAACAGGGTGCTCATCGCCGCACCCAGCGGCGGAACAGGCCGTCCTGCGCGGCGGGCTGGCCGGCGACGTCGGCGCCCAGCCGCTCCATCGCCTCGCGGAAGCGGCGGCAGTGGCGGAAGGCCGGCTCGCCGACGCCCGCTGCGACGGCCAGCGGCACCGGGCGGTAGGGCAGGGCGTGTTCCGGCGGCTCGCCCAGCGTGCGCATCAGGTCCGCCGCGGGCAGCTCGCCGGGGGCGCCGCGCCGGTTCAGGACGGTGACCAGCCGCCCGCCGCCGGACCGCCGCGCGATGGCGGCGCGCAGCCGCACCAGATCGCGCAGCCCCGCGACGCTGGCGTCGCCGACCAGGACCACGATGGAGGCCGCCTCCAGCGCGGCGCGGGCGGCCCCGCCCTGGGCGCGTCCCGCGTCCACGACCACGTAGTTGTGGCGGGCCTGGAGACGATTGAGCACCGACAGCGCGGCGGTGGGGGCGATGTCGATCACGTCCTCCACCGGCTCCTCCGCCGCCAGGACGGACAGGCGGTCGGAGGCGGCGACCATGGCGCGCTCCATGAACACGTCGTCCACCCGGTCGGGCGTCTCCACCGCCTCGCGCAGCGCCGGCTCGGGGCGCAGGTTGAGGGCCAGCGCCACCGTGCCGTTCTGCAGGTCGAGGTCGACCAGCGCCGTGCGCCCGCGCGCCCCGTCGGCCAGCCAGCAACTGAGATGCACCGCGACCGTCGTGGTCCCCACGCCGCCGCGCGCGCCGACCACCGCCACCAGCTTGCCCAGCCGTCCCGACGCCTCGTCCGCCGCGGTGCCGGCGCCGGCGGCGCGCAGCGCGCCCTCCAGCAGGTCGCGGGACAGCGGCTTGAACAAATAGTCGGTGACGCCGATCCGCCGCAGGTCGCGGTAGAGGCCGATGTCGTTGCTGTCGCCGACCGCGATGACCCGCACCGACGGATCGCAGACCCCGGCCAGGGACTCCATCGCGGCCAGCGGCTCGGCGACGCCGGACAGATCGACCAGCAGCAGGTCGGGCGAGCGTTGGCGCGCCAGGTCGCGGGCGGCGCTGCGGATATCGCCGGTCCGCACCTCGCAAGGCAGCAGGGACGCGGCCGCGCTGTTCAGCAGGGCGGCGCTGGCCGCGTCGGCGACGTAGGCGAGCAGGCGGGGACCGGAGCCGCGGGCGGCGTCGGCCTGCGACGGCGCGTCGCCGAGAAGGGTGGCGAGCAGGCTCATTGCTCCTCCTGGCTTCCGTTCAGGGCGGGGGCCAGCAGGAAGGCGCTGGACGTGTTCCCCTTCACGAAGGGCTTCACCTTGTCGGCGCGGTAGCGCTGGACGGCGCCGGCCATGCGCTGGCCGTCGGCGGGCACGGTCTCCCGGCCCTGCACGAGGTCGCGCGGGTCGGCCAGCATCAGAGCGAGGTTGCGCCGGTTGCTGCAGCCCAGCGCCTCGGTCGGGCTGTTCTGGTACCAGCCGTTGTAGATGTCGCTCCACGCCCCGCAGTCCGGGGCCAGCGCGACGTAGGTGGTGACCTGGAGCGCCGGGGCGCCGGTCTGGTCGGGGGCGAAGGTGATGTTCTCCGGCGGTACGCCGGCCGCGCCCAGCAGCGAGGCGACGGCGACCCGCGCCGGGGCGGCGAGCATCGGCCCAGTGACCGTCACGTGGGGGGTGGTGTCGCGGCCGAGCCCGGCCACCGTGCGGACCACCCGGGCGTGTTCCTCCGCCGTGACGGCGCCGCTGCGCGGGTCGATGGCGACGGGGACGGCGTTGCGGAAGGCCTTCACGGCGGGCGTCTGGGCGGCGGGCATCGGCGGGGGCGTCTGTGGCACGGCGCAGCCGCCCAGCAGACCCGTGAGGAGTGGCAGAAGCAGCATCGGCGTTCGCATGGCTTTGGGCATGGCGCTGTGCTCCGCGAAAGGGGTCATTGGAGGCTGAAGCCGGCGTCGCCGTGCAGGCGGGCGGCGCCCGGCCCGATCGCCATCGGGGCGGCGAGCGGGGCGGCCGGAGCCGCGCTGCCGCCGCCCGGCGGGGGCTGGAGGCTCTGGGCGCGGTTCAGGAAGATGCGCTCCACGTCGGTCGCCGCGACGAAGCCGTCGGTCGGGGCGGACAGGGCGTTGGCGGCGGACACCGGACGGACGAGGTAGGGGGTCACGACGATGACCAGCTCCGTCTCGTTGCGGCGGAACTTGCTGGAGTGGAACAGCGCCCCCAGCACCGGCACGTCGCCCAGCCCCGGCACGGCGTCCAGCGTCGCCGTGGTGTTGTTCTGAAGCAGGCCGGCGATGGCGAAGCTCTGCCCGCTGGCCAGCTCGATGGTCGTCTCGGCACGCCGCACCGACAGGCCGGGGATGCGGATGGAGTCGACCACGACGGCGCCGTTGTTGGTCAGCTCGCTGACCTCCGGGCGGACGCGCATGCTGATCTGGCCGCCGCCCAGCACGGTCGGGGTGAAGTCCAGGCTGACGCCGTACTTCTTGAACTGGATGGTGGTGGTGCGGTCGTACTGGGCGACCGGGATGGGGAACTCGCCGCCGGCCAGGAAGCTGGCGGTTTCGCCGGACAGGGCGGTCAGGTTCGGCTCGGCCAGCACGGTGATCAGCCCGTCCTCGGCCAGCGCGTCCACCACCGTGTTGATGTCCACCCGCCCGTTGCTGGAGCGGTAGCTGCCGCCGATGGAGTTGGTTGGGGGGATGGCGCGGATCAGGTTGCCGGCGGCGTCCAGGATGGGCCGCCCGGTGGCGATCCCGAAGGCGAAGGAGCCGATGTTGAACATGCTCTCGAAATTGACGCCCAGTTCCTTGGTCACCTGACGCGACACCTCGGCGACGCGGACCCGCAGGTTGACCTGGGCGGGGGATGCGACGGTCAGGCGGTTGGTGACGGTCTGCCCCTGCCCGACGTAGCGCTCGGCCAGCTCGACCATCTGCCGCGCCGTGGCGGGGGAGGAGACGGTGCCGGTCAGCGTGATGCCGTTGCCGGTGCTCTGCACGTCGATGGCGGCGTTGGGCACCTGGGCGACCAGCTTGGATCGCAGGTCGCCGATGGGCATGGTGACGACGACGCTGAAGGAGGCGAGCGGCTTGTTGTCCGCCGACAGGGCGTAGACGCTGGCCCGCCCCGGCGTCTTGGCGACAATGAAGAAGGCCTGCGGGCCGGACGCCTGCACGTCGGCGATCTCCGGGGCGGAGGTGAAGACGCTGGCCGCCGGGGCGGACAGGTTGACCGGCTGCCCGCCGCCGACCTCCAGCATGATCTCGCGGGGGCGCTGCTGCGCCTGGGCCGGCGTGGCGGCCAGCGCCGCGAACAGCCCGGCCAGGAGGGCTGCCGCGGCGATCTTAATGGCTGCGGCCCGGCCCATGGTGGTTGTGGTGGTCATCGTCATGAGTTCGTCCCCCCCTGGGTCGGCGCGCCGGTTCAGCGTTCGAGCGTTTCCGTCTTGGAGCCGCGGATGATGAGCAGAGCCGGGCGGCGGGCGGCGGGCGCCTCCGCGCTGTGGGCTGCGGGAAGCTGGCGCAGCGCGGGCGACACGTCCTCGGCCCAGGTGGGGGCCGAAGCGGGTTCCGATTCCCCGGCGGCGAGAACGGTCTCGTCGGCGAGCAGGCTGCGCAGCGCCAGTGAGAGCTTGCCCATGGTGGCGGCGACGGTGACCGTCTCGCTCTGACGGGCGGTGACCTCCAGCGTCACGGTGCGGGGGATGCGCCCGTCCGGCCCGTTCTTCGCCATGCCGGCCTCGCCGAGCTGCTGGTCGATGGCGATGACACGCAGATTCTGGAGCACGGTCTCGCCGACCGCCCGGTTGCGCAGGTCGCGCCCCGCGTGGGATTCGAAATTCTGGGTCAGGATCAGGTCCACGCGGTCGCCAGGCCAGATCAGCCCGCCGGTCGCGCTGACCGCGTCCACCGCCACCGATACCGCGCGGCTGCCCGGCGACAGGACGGCGGCGAGGAAGCCGCGCTCCCCCGGCGCCACGATGTGGCCGGCCATGATCGGCTCGCCCGACGCAAAGGACCGGCGGGTGACGGCGCCGCTGTAGGCGCTTTCCGCCACGCGGCCTCGCACCATGTAGCCGTCGCCGAGGCGACCCGGCGGCCAGGGCTCCCAGCGCAGATCCTCGGCGCGCAGCAGCATCCCGGTGGAGATCGGGCGGGCGGCGACCAGCACGGAGTCCATGGGTGCCTGGGGCGCCGGGACCGCGACGGCGGCGGTCGGGGCCGGCAGCATCGAGAAGGACACGTAGCCCACCAGCGACAGCCCGACGAGCAGCAGGGACAGGAAAAGCACTCTCAGAACCATGCCGCTCCTCCGGTGGGGTTGGAGAGGGTGAGCAGCCCGCCGGCGGCCAGGGCGACGCCGTAGGGCACGGAATGGCGGGTGGCGATGCGGTGCGCCTCGGCTGCGAGAAGGCGAACCGGTGTGGACCGTCCGCCGAAGCGGCGCAGCAGCCGGCGCGCCGGGCGCCCGTTGCGCAGGGCCAGCCACCCGGCGAGATAGAGAAGGGCGAGAACCCCGCCGGCCAGCGCGGTGGCGGTCGCGAAGGGGGCGGCCCGCTCCACCCCGACCAGCAGCAGGATGGCCGAGGCCAGCTTCACATCCCCGCCGCCCAGCCAGCCCCGCCCGTGCAGGGCGCACAGGGCCAGGAACAGCGCGGCGGCGGCGGCAAGGCTGCCCCACGGGAAGGGGGCGCCCTGCCAGAGCGGAAGCGCGAGGCCGAGGGTGGCGAGGAGGATGGACGCCGTGTCCGGAATGATGCGCCGGCACAGGTCGTCCACCGCCGCCCAGCCCAGCGCAAGCCCCGCCATGGGCAGTGCCAGGGAGAGGGGATCGAGGACTGCGATCGTATCCATGGCGGGACTTTGCGTGGGAGGGAGGAGGAGAGGCGGCGCTTACGGGATGGTCGTCGAGGTACCGCTGACCGTGGTGCCGATGCCGGTGAACAGGGTGCTGACGTTGGTGCCGAAGGTGCGGGCTCCGCCGATAATCACCAGAGCGACCAGCGCCGCCGCCAGACCGTATTCGAGGGCCGTGATGCCCTTGCGGTCCTTGGAAGCGGCGTGGACCGGGGAAATGATGGCGCGGATGTTGGCGAACAGGGTCATTGATTGTCTCCTTTGATAATTGTTATGCGAAGGGGTTTTCGCTTCATCACTGTGAAGCGGATGGGTTTGATTACTGATTTTCAGGGAATGCACGGCGTCTGTGATTTCAGGATGTCGAAAGCCGGTATTTTAATAAACCTATCGATTGGGGTAGTCCGGCGGGCCGGCATCGTTGTCTTTGCGATCCGTAACGCAACTTTTCGCGCTGCCTTCAGGCAAAGTGCAGGCATCGCCATGTGCAGCGGCGTCGGGTCAAAGAAACGGGAAGGAGAGCGCCGCGCGGGGGCGGGAATGACGATCGGATTGCTTTGAAAGGAAATGATTAGAATTTGAAGTGATTATCGGGCTATGCCGGGATTGTGTGGGTGCCACGGCGACCGCTCCCTTCGTGGCGTGCGGAGCATTTGGAGTCCCGACGGTGGTGCGGTCTTCTCCCGAAATGGCGGCGAGCCCTCCGGATGGCGAAGCAGAGTCGGTAGCCGGGTCGGGGTACCCTTTTCCGTCATGCCGAAACCCCCGCACCGGATCGTCCATCCGGGAACGGGGCCGGACGAACGGGGCAAGGGGTTAATCCCGCCGGTCCTACGACCAGTGGCAATAGGTCGCACGTTCGTGATAATGAGAATAACTATCATCCAGGCCGAAGGGCATGGATACTGACCGGCAGGCCCCGCCATGGATTGCCGCCGTGGGCCACCGCCGTCAAGGAGCGAGAGTCAGGATGTCATTGTTCGGCAAATATGTCGCGCCGGCCGCGGCGCTGTCCGCCCTGTTGATCGCCGGTGGTTCCGGCATGGCCGCCGATCCGGCGGAGATGCAGAAGGCGAAGGCCGAACTGGGCAAGGCGCTGTTCTTCGACAACAACTTGTCCTCCACCCGCAGCCAGTCCTGCGCGACCTGTCACAACCCCGAATCCGGCTTCGCCGACCCGCGCGGCGCCGCGTCGCTGGGGGCCGACGGCAAGTCGCTGGGCGACCGCAACGCGCCGACCGCCGCCTACGCCCATCTTGCCCCGCGCTTTGGCTTCAAGGCCAGCGGGGTTCCCTTCGGCGGGCAGTTCCACGACGGCCGGGCCGCCACCCTTCAGGAGCAGGCCGGCGGCCCGCCGCTGAACCCCGCCGAGATGGCCATGGCCTCCAAGGCGGAGGTGCAAGGGCGGTTGAAGGAGAACGCCGACTACGCGCGGAGCTTCGTCGCCCTCTATGGCGCGGGGGTGCTGGACGACGCCGACCGCGCCTATGACGCGATGACCGACAGCATCGCCGCCTTCGAGACGACCGACGTCTTCTCGCCCTTCGATTCCAAGTACGACCGTTATCTGCGCGGCGAATACAAGATGACCGGCGAGGAGGAACTGGGGATGACCCTGTTCTTCTCGCAGCAGTTCACCAACTGCAACGTCTGCCACAAGCTGAACGCCATGCCGGCGGCGAAGAACGAGGTCTTCACCAACTACGAGTACCACAACATCGGCGTTCCGGTGAACGCGGAACTGCGGGCGGCCAACGGGGTGGCAGCGACTCACATCGACCGCGGGCTGGCCGAGAATCCGGCGCTGAAGGGCCAGAAGGCGCATGAGGGGAAATTCAAGACGCCGACCCTGCGCAACGTCGCGGTGACCGGCCCCTACATGCACAACGGCGTCTTCAAGGACCTGGAGACCGTCGTCCGCTTCTACAACAAGTACAACAGCACCAAGCCGGCGGACCAGATCAACCCGGAGACCGGCAAGCCCTGGGCCAATCCGGAAATCGCCGCCACCGTCTCCATCAAGGAGTTGGAGGAGGGTCCGGCGCTCGACGACCGCCGAATCAAGGCGCTGGTCGCCTTCATGAAGACGCTGACCGACGCCCGCTACGAACCGCTGGTGAAGTGAGCGCGGGCAGGCGGGGCCGCCGCCATGGCCCCGCCGTCCGCCGCAAATTCGGCAATGCTCGCCCTGCTTGGCAATTGCATCTTGACAATGAGAGTGATTGGCGGCGCATGTTGAGAATGCTTCGCACTTTCATGGCTCTCACGCCAACGATCACCGACGCTTGAGGAGACCTTCATGTTCAAGCACGCCTCCGGCCTTGCCGCCGCGGCTCTCATCGCGCTGGCGCCGCTCGCCGCCGACGCCCAGACGTCCAAGCCCGCCTACAAGGACGTGGTGAAGACCTACGCCGACATCGCCCAGGCCAGCTACGAGGACTCCGCCAGCACCGCCAAGGCGCTGAAGAAGGCCGTCGACGCGCTGGTGGCCAACCCGTCGGAGGCGACGCTGGCCGCCGCCCGCACGGCGTGGCTGAACGCCCGCGTCCCCTACATGCAGACCGAGGCCTTCCGCTTCGGCAACCCGATCGTCGACGAGTGGGAGGGCAAGGTCAACGCCTGGCCGCTGGACGAGGGCCTGATCGACTATGTGGACGACGGCTACGCCGGCGGCGACAGCAACCCGTTCGCCAAGGCCAACGTGATCGCCAACCCGAAGATCAAGGCCGGCGACAAGACCATCGACGCCCGCAAGATCACCAAGGAGCTGCTGGCCGACAAGCTGCACGAGGCCGGCAAGGTCGAGGCCAACGTGGCGACCGGCTACCACGCCGTCGAGTTCCTGCTGTGGGGCCAGGACCTGAACGGCACGGGTCCGGGCGCCGGCGATCGTAAGGCGACCGACTACGCCAAGGGCAAGGACTGCACCAACGGCAACTGCGACCGCCGCGCCCAGTTCCTGACCGTCGCCACCCAGATGCTGGTCGAGGATCTGGAGGAGATGGCCAAGGCCTGGGGCGCCAAGGGCAAGGCCCGCGCCTCCGTCGCCAAGGCCAAGGAGTCGGAGGGCGTCGCCCGCATCCTGACCGGACTCGGCAGCCTCAGCTACGGCGAGCTGGCCGGCGAGCGCATGAAGCTCGGCCTCATGCTGCATGACCCGGAGGAGGAGCATGACTGCTTCTCCGACAACACCCACAACTCGCACTATTACGACCAGATCGGCATGGTCAACGTCTACAGCGGTCGCTACACCCGCGTGGACGGCAAGGTCGTGACCGGCCCGTCGCTGTCGCAGTATGTCGCCGCCACCGCGCCGGAGGCCGACGCCAAGGTGAAGGAGGCGATGACCGCCACCACCGCCGCGATGAAGGTCATGAAGGACACGGCCGACCTCGGCAAGATGGCCTACGACCAGATGATCGGCACCGACAACGCCGAAGGCAACGCGATCGTCTCGACCGCGGTGGACCGTCTGGTCGATCAGAAGAAGGCCCTGGAAGGCGTCGTCGCCGCCCTGGGCGTCTCGGTCGAGCTGGAAGGTTCGGACAGCCTCGACAACCCGTCGGCCGTCGGCAAGTAAGCCGGCGGACCACGGGTTGCGGCCTCTCCTTCCCGCGTGGGGCGGCGTTGTCCGCTCCCCGCCGACCGCCCGCGCGGTGGGAGGGGCCGCAGCCCGTCCTTTTGCCATTCTGGAATGGGGCCGCCCGCCCGACTGATGAAAGCCCGTTTCGCCTTTCTGCTCGCCCTGCTGCCGGCCCTGCCGGCGGTGGCGGGCGACCTCGACACCCGGATCGGCGAGAAGCTGTTCCGGCGGATGTGGGTCAGCGCCCCCACGGTGACGCACGCCAACGACGGGCTGGGTCCGCTCTACGACGCCCGCTCCTGCGCCGCCTGCCATCCGGCGGCCCGCCAGGGGCGACCGCCCGATCCCGCCGTTCCCGACGACCGCGGCGTCGGCTACGCGCTGAAGCTCAGCGGCGACCCCGTCTATGGGCGGCAGATCCAGACCAACGCGGTGCTCGGCTTTGCCATCGAGGGCCAGCCCGTCCTGACCTACCGCAAGGAGACGGTGCGCTTCCCCGACGGCGACACGGCGACGCTGCGCCGCCCGCTGCTGTCCGTCACCGACCTCAATTACGGCCCGCTGGCCGAGGCGACGGCGATCTCCGCCCGCATCGCTCCGTCCGTGCGTGGCATGGGCCTGCTGGAGCGCATCCCCGAAGCCGACATCCTGGCCGGCGCCGATCCGGAGGACCGTGACGGCGACGGCGTCGCCGGGCGCCCCAACTGGGTGGCGCCGGAGGGCACGCGGCAACTCGGCCGCTTCGGCTGGAAGGCCGTCCACCCGACGCTGCACCGCCAGAATTCGGAGGCCTTCAGCCTCGACATCGGCATGTCCACCCCGGCCTATCCCGAGCCCTGGGGCGACTGCACCCCGGCGCAGACCGAATGCCGGAACGCCCCGCACGGCGACTCCCCGCAGTATGAGGGGCTGGAGATCCCCTCCACGGTGATTGGGCTGATCGACGGCTATCTGCGCACCCTGCCGCCCGACGGAGGGCTGGAGGCGCCGCGCGACACGGCGGGCAGCGCGCTGTTCGCCGCCACCGGCTGCGCGTCCTGCCACCGCCCCTCCTTCACCACGGCGGAGGACGCCGCGCATCCCGCGCTGTCCCGCCGCACGATCTTCCCCTACAGCGACCTGCTTCTCCACGACCTGGGCGAGGATCTGGCCGACGGCGTGGCGATGGGCGAGGCGCGGGGCCGCGACTGGCGCACGACGCCGCTGTGGGGGATGAGGCGGCTGGCGGAATCCGACGGCACGCTGGCCCTGCTCCACGACGGGCGGGCGCGCAGCGTGACCGAGGCCGTCCTGTGGCACGGCGGCGAGGCGGGCAAGGCGCGCGGCGCCTTCATGGCCCTGCCGCGCGGCGACCGGGAAAAGTTGGTGCGTTTCGTTCTGGGGCTCTAAAGTCCACACGGTTTGAATGGCATAGGTGATGAGAATGCAACGCCGCCGCGTGATCGGCCTGATGTCGGCCGCCGCCCTGTCGATCCTCCTGCCGGGCCGGCTCGCCCTGGCGGCGCGGGAGCCGGCGGGAGACGCCACCATGCTGGGCGGTCTGGTTCGAACCCATGCCCTGCCGCGCTTCGACGCGCTGGCCGGCGCCGCCGGCATCAACGCGGAACGGCTGGCGCAGTTCGCCGCGGCGCCGACAGCGGACGGGCTGGAGAGCTGCCGCGCCGCCCACCGCGCCCTCTACGACGCCTGGGCCGGTGTCCAGCATCTGCGCTCCGGACCGCTGGCGATGGAGCTGCGCGCCGACCGCATCGCCTTCTGGCCGGAGCGGGCCGGGGTGGTGCAGCGCCAGATCCTCGCCATGCTGAAGAACCGCGATCCGAAGCTGCTGGAGCCCGGCGGGCTGGCCCGCCAGAGCGCCGCGGTGCAGGGGCTGACCGCGCTGGAGCGGCTGCTGTTCGACGAAGGCGTCACCGCCTCCTCATTCCAGGGCGATGAGGCCGGGCGATTCCGCGGCGCATTGGCCGCCGCGGTGGCGCAGAACGTCCTCGCCATCACCCGCGAGGTCCGCGACGGCTGGAAGGCGCTGGAGGCGCCGCTGGCCGCCGGGGAGCAGACCGCGCTCGGTCCCGACGCCGGTTCCGCGGTCAACGTCCTCTTCTCCGGCGCGCTCACCGCCCTGCAGGTGGTGGCCGACCAGAAACTGCTGGCGCCGCTCGGCCCCAACGCCGGGGAGGCCAAGCCGGCGGTGGCCGAGGCGCTGCGCAGCGGCCAGTCGGCCCGCAACGTCCGCATCAACCTGGAGGCGCTGCGCGCCCTGATGCTGGGCGAGGGCGGCGGCCCCGGCCTGACCGCCCTGCTGCCCGCCGGCGATGCCGGGGCGCAGGCCCGCCGCGCGCTGGACGAGGGCTTCACCGCCGCGATCCGCGCCGCCGAGGCGATCCCCACCCCGATCAACGTCGCCGTCGCCGATCCGGCCAAGCGCAAGACCGTGGAGACCACCCTGCAACGGGCCAAGGACGTGCGCAACCTGCTGACCGGCACGGTGGCGCCGCTGCTGGACATCAGCATCGGCTTCAACGAACTGGATGGAGACTGAGCGATGGACGCGACCCGCCGGGGCACCCTGCTTCTGATTGGCGGTGGTCTGCTCGGGGGCGGCCTGCTCGGCGCCCTCCTGGGGCCGGCGCGGGCGGAGACCGCCGGGGGGACGCTGTTCCTCAACGCCTACGCCACCGCGACGGCATCGCCGGAGTATGGCGTGGCGGCGCTGGACGGGGCGGGCGGCGTGCGCTTCACCACCCCGACTCCGGGCCGCGCCCATGGCATCGTTCCGCACCCGACGCGGGCCGAGGCCGTGGCCTTCGCCCGCCGTCCGGGGCGCTGGTTCATGCCGCTGTCGCTGGTCGATGGGCAATCGGGCGGGCGTCCGGGGCCGGTGGTCCGCGCGCCGGAGGACCGCCGCTTCACCGGGCACGGCGCCTTCTCCACGGATGGACGCCTGCTCTATGTGGCGGAGGACGACGTGCCGCGCGAGGCCGGGTCGATCGGCGTCTACGACGCGATGGACGGTTACCGCCGCGTCGGCGCGATGCCGACCCACGGGCTGGGGCCGCACGAGCTTCTGATGATCGCGGACGGCACGGTCCTCGCGGTCGCCAACGGCGGCGTCATCACCCACCCGGACACCGGCCGGGCCAAGCTGAACCTGGACGAGATGGACTCCTCGATCACCTATGTCGAGGTGGCGAGCGGAAAGCTGCTCGATCAGGTCCGCCTGCCGGAGGAGCACGCCAACCTCGGCATCCGTCACATCGCCGCCCTGGCCGACGGCGGGATCGCCTTCGGCGCGCAGGACGAGCGGCCCGTCGGCATGCTCCAGCCGCTGACCGGCACGCACCGTCCGGGCGGCGGCGCGGTGCGCCTGTTCGACACTCCGGACGACGCGCTGTCCCGGTTCGAAGGCTACATCGGCAGCGTCGCGGCCGACAAGGGCAAGGTCGCGGCCAGTTCGCCCAAGGGCGGCATCATCGGGCTGTGGGACGACGCCACCGGCGCGTGGCTGGGAGCGGCGGCGCTGCCCGACGGCTGCGGCATCGCCCCGGACGGCGACGGCTTCCTGGCGAGCAGCGGGCTCGGCAATCTCCGGACGGTCGGCGCGGCGCCGGACCTGCCGGGCGACGGCCTGCGGCTGGCCGACTTCCGCTGGGACAATCACATGACTCGTTTTGCCACATGACTCGTTTTGCCATATGACGCGCATTGCCGCATGACGCGCCGTCCGTAGGGCTCCCTAGGAAAAAGCGCCGGGCGGCGGCCTGCACGGTGGCCCGCCGCCTGCGGTGCTGGTAGGGTTGGGGACATTGCCGCCAAGACACTGCCGCCGGACGCCATGATCGTTGATGAATATCTGGGATTTCGCGCCGGGGACGAGGTTCTGGACCTTGCGGAGCTGACCGCCGGAACCGCGCGCATCAAGGAACTGCATCTCGTACCCAGCGACTGGGCGAACGGGCCGACCGTCATCGCCGTGATGGTCAACGGCGCCGAGCGTTACGTCATCCAGCTCAAGAAGGTGCAGATCCACGCCGCGAAGGAGCCGGAAACCCGGAACCGCCGCGTCATCCCCCTGCGCCGCGACCCGCACTGACCCGATTCCCGTCCCGGAGGGCGCCCCGTCGTGATGCGTGACTTCTGCCGGCCCGGACGGTCGGCGCTGGTGGCGACGGAGGCCGCGGTGGCCACCTCGCACCCGCTGGCGAGCGCGGCGGCGCTGGAGATCCTGGCGGCGGGCGGCAACGCCGTGGACGCGGCCATCGCCGCCGTCGCGGTGCAATGCGTGGTCGAGCCGCACATGACCGGCATCGGCGGCGATGGATTCGTCCTCTACGCCCCGGCGAACGGGCCGGTGGTCGCCCTGAACGGCAGCGGGCGGGCGCCCGCCGCCGCGAGCGTGGAGCGTCTGGCCGGGCTGGGCGTCACCGGCGAGATTCCGCGCCACGGCGCCCACGCGGTCACCGTGCCGGGCGCCGTCGCCGCCTGGACGCGGCTGCACGCCGATCACGGGAGGCTGCCGCTCGACCGGCTGCTCCTCCGCGCCATCCGCTATGCCGAGGAGGGCTACGGCGTTTCCCCGCGGGTGGCCCAGGACTGGGCGGCGGCGGTCCCCCTGCTGGCGGCGGACGAGGGCTGCCGCGCCGTCTTCCTGCCCGGTGGCCGCGCGCCGCGCGCCGGGGAGCGCCACGCCCAGCCCTTGCTCGGCCAGCGGCTGCGCGACATCGCGGCGCACGGGGCGGCGGCCTTCTACACGGGGGCGACGGCGGAGTCGCTGGTCGGCTTCCTGCGCGCCCGCGGCGGGCTGCACACGCTCGACGACTTCGCGGCGGCGCAGGGCGGGGCGGAGTATGCGGCGCCGATCGCCACGGATTACCGCGGCTACGAGATTTTGGAATGCCCGCCGAACGGCCAGGGCCTCGCCGCGCTGATGATCCTGAACGCGCTGGGCGGCTTCGACCTGTCGCCGTCGGTCGGTGACGCCGACCGCCACCATCTGCAGGCCGAGGCGACCAAGCTCGCCTACCACCACCGCGATGCTCTGGTGGGGGAGGGCGCTCCGGACGCCGCCGCCGCGCTGCTCTCGGCGGAAGCGACGGCGGCGCTGCGCCGCCGCATCGACCCGGCGCGCGCCCAGCCCCCCGCGCTGTGGACGGAGGCGGAACACAAGGACACGGTCTGCCTCAGCGTGGTCGACCGCGACGGCAACGCCATCTCCTTCATCAACTCGATCTTCCACAGCTTCGGCAGTGTGCAGCTCGACCCGGCGACCGGCGTCCTCCTGCACAGCCGCGGCACCTCCTTCCGCTTGACCGAGGGGCACCCCAACGCCCTGGCGCCGCGCCGCCGCCCGCTGCACACCATCATCCCCGGCCTGATCCGCAAGGACGGGCGCGCCGTCTGCCCCTTCGGCGTGATGGGCGGCCATTACCAGGCGGCGGGGCACGGCGCCTTCGTGTCGGCGGTGCTCGACCGTGGGCTGGACGTCCAGACCGCCATCGACCAGCCGCGCAGCTTCGCCTTCAACGGCGTCCTGGAGATCGAGCCCACCGTGGCGGAGGACACCGCGGCGGAACTGGCGCGGCGCGGCCACGCGGTGGTCCGCCGGAACGAGCCGATGGGCGGCGGGCAGGCGATCTGGATCGATCATGCGGCCGGCCTGCTGATCGCCGGCTCGGACCACCGCAAGGACGGCTGCGCCCTGGGATTCTGAGGGGGCTTCTGATGGGGCGGGTGCGCCGCCCCCCTCGCGTCAGGCGCCCACCACCGGCTCCACCGCTGCGGCGATGGACAGCAGGCGGCGGTCGGCCCCCGCCGCGCCCACCAGCATCAGGCCGCTGGGCAGGTCGCCGGCCCGCTGCATCGGCAGGCTGATGGCGCAGCGGTCCAGGAAGTTGAACAGGGCGCAGTTGCGCAGCAGCAGCAGGTTCAGCCGCGTGAACTCCGCGTCCTCGGCGAAGGCGTCGATGCGCGGCGCCAGCAGCGGAACGGTCGGCATCAGCAGCGCGTCATAGTCCGCCGTGACCCGGTCGGTGCGGGCGATCAGGTCGGCGCGGCGCTGCGCCACCTCGATGTAATCAGCGGCGCTCATGGTCTGGCCGCGCTCGATGCGGACGCGGACGCGGGGATCGTAAAGGTCGCCCTTCTCCGCCAGCAGGTCGCGGTGCCAATGGGCGGCCTCCGCCGCGGGCAGGCCGCCCTTGGCGTTGGCCGGGCCGATCTCCGCCAGCTCCGCCATGGGAATCTCGACGATGTGCGCCCCGGCCTCGGACAGGCGGCGGCAGGCGGCGTCGAAGGCGCCGGCCACCGCGTCCTCCATCCCGTCCAGGACCAACGTCTGCGGCACGGCGAAGCGCAGCCCGGCCAGCCCGACCGGTGGCGGCACCCATTCCGCGTCACCGGCCAGCACGGCGTCGGCGATGGCGCAGCATTCCACCGTCCGGGCGAGCGGCCCGATGGAATCGAGCGACCAGGACAGCGGCAGGGCGCCGCGCAGCGACACCCGGCGCTGCGTCGGCTTGAAACCGACGATGCCGCAGAGCGCCGCCGGAATGCGGACCGAACCGCCGGTGTCGGTGCCGAGCGCCAGCGGGACATGGCCCGCCGCCACCGACACCCCGGCGCCCGACGACGAGCCGCCGGGGATGCGCGCGGGATCGGCGGGGTTGCCGGGGGTTCCGTAATGCGGGTTGATGCCGACGCCGGAGAAGGCGAACTCCGTCATGTTGGTCCGCCCCACCACCACCGCCCCGGCGGCGCGCAGACGGGCCACCGCGTCGGCGTCGCGGGCGGCGGGGGCGGCGCCCTCCAGCGCCCGCGACCCGGCGCGCGTGGTGTGCCCGGCCTCGTCGAACAGGTCCTTGACCGAGATCGGCAAGCCGGCCAGCGGGGAGGGGCGCAGCCCGGCCCGGCGCAGCAGGTCCTGGGCATCCGCCGCCGCGCGGGCCGGATCGGCGTGCAGGGCGGTGTAGGTCTTGCGCGCCTCCTCGCCCCCGGCCGCGATGGCGGCGAGGGCGGAGTCGACAAGCTGGCGGCTGGTGGTGGCGCCCGTGTCGAGCTGGCGGGACAGGGTGGCGATGGTGGGCGTCGTCATGGCGGGAACCGACCGGATGTGAAGGCGGGAAGGGGGCTCAGGCGTCGCCGGCCAGGGCGCGCAGCTCGGCCAGCCGGGCGGGGGCCAGCGGGATGCCGTCGCGCAGGGTGCGGGCGCGGCGGGCGTAGCGGCGCTCGCCCGGCATGCGGTCCTGCCCCGCCTCCTTCACCTCTCCGATGAGGCCGGCGACGCGGTCGGCGAAGGCCCCGGTCCCGCCGCGCTCCGGGTCGATGACGATGAAGAGCTGGCCGGTGCAGGGCGTCTCGGCGCCGGGATGGGCCGACCAGTCCACCTCGCGCGAGTATTTGCCGCCGGTCAGCGCCGCCGCCAGCACCTCGATCATGAAGGCGATGGAACCGCCCTTGTGACCGCCGAAGGGCAGCAGGGCGCCGCCGTCGAGAACGGCCTTGGGGTCGGTGGTCGGCTTGCCGTCGCGGTCCACGCCGGAGCCGGCGGGGAGGACGTGCCCCTCGCGCGCCGCGATGCGCACGTCGCCGTTGGCCATCGAACTGGCCGCCTGATCGAACACCATCGGGTCGGCGCCGGCCACCGGGGTGGCGAAGGCCATCGGGTTGGTGCCGTAGACGGCGGCCTTGCCGCCCGGCGGCACGACGCAGGCGAAACTGTTGACGAAGGAGAGCGCCACCAGCCCCTCCCGCGCGAAGGGCTCGACGTCCGGCCACAGGGCGCTGAAATGGTGGGAGTTGCGGATCGCCATCACGGCGACGCCGTTGTCGCGCACCATCTCCAGGAAGCGGCCGCGGGCGGCCAGGAAGGCGGGCTGGGCGAAGCCGTTGGCGGCGTCGACGCGCAGGAAGGCGGGACCGGCCTCCTCCACCGTCGGCTCGGCCCGCCCGTCCACCCAGCCGCTCTTCAGCGAGCCGACATAGCCGGGAATGCGGAACACGCCGTGGCTGGTGGAACCGTCGCGCTCGCAGGACGCGCAGTTCTCCGACAGGATCGCCGCCACCCGCTCCGACGTGCCGTGGCGCAGGAAGATGCGCTCCAGCAGCGCCACCAGATCGGCGAAGGCGACCGGCGTTCCGGATTCCGCGGTCTGGGCGAAGGCCGCGGCGGCGCGGCGGCTGGGGGTCTCGTCACTCATGCTCGTCCCTTCCGGTTCTCGTGTTCTTCTTGCTGGCGCCCCGGACTCTTGCCGGTCCGCTGGTCGCCGGGCGCACCATAACGCGCGTCGGCGGCGCGGGCGAAAGGGAATGGCACCCGCGTGTCCACAATCGACCCGTTGGGCGTGGGATCGAGGGGTGGCCTTCGTTTGTAATCCTGAATGTGCGTAAGTCTAACCAGCTGACTTTGCTGGCGAATCGGACGAGGGTGGGGAACCATGACGTCGCCAAAGCCGTTGTCTGGGAGCCTGTTGGCCGGCGGTGCATCCGCCGGTCGTCACGGTGCTCCGGCACGGAGGAGCGGCAAATTGCCGCGTTCATCGCCACGTGGGCGTGAAAGCGCGCGGAATCAGCCCTGCCATGCTTCCGGTGGGTGTTGACGGGCGGATGTTGCGGTGCACAATAAACAACGAACCGGACGAGTCCGTGAAGTGCTTGTCCTGGATCAACGTCACGGGCCTGCGTTCCTGTCAAACAGATGGGGACATTGCAGACGCCGGTTGCAGCGGTTGAGTGTTTTGTAGAGGGGCCACGATGCGCGATCATTCCAGCCGTCACGGTGAGTCCGGTTTCGATTCCGGAGTCCTCTGGGGAACCTCCATCGCTGGCATTGCGCTGTCCGGCCTCATGGCGGTCACCTGGAATCCCGCGGACGCCTCGTCGTCCGGGCCGGCCTCGGCCATCATCGACCGCGGCGCCCACCAGCTCGACCACGCCGCCTGCACGGAGGCGCTGTCCACCCTGCTGGCCCGCTTCCGAGACAACCCGGAGGTCCTGTGGGTCTGGGTGGAGCAGAGTGTTCCGTCGGGCCACGGGCTGGTCGTCCGCACCAAGGCCACCTCCGTGTCGCCCGACGCCCCGCGGCCCTACGCCTTCCGTCCCAACACCGCCGTGAACCCGGAGCAGGCCTGCGGCTTCTCCAGCAATTCCGTTCATGCGCTGTCGATGGGTGGCGTCGCCCAGCCCTACGAGGTGACCGCTCCCGATCCCTGGAGCGCGGCCGCCGGTCCGTAAGGCTTGGAACGATCGTTGCGGAGGGCGTCAGGTTTGGGCGTCAGGCTCTGACCGCCCGCCGGATCTTCTTCTGGACATACATGGCGGCGTCGGCGGCGCGCAGCGCGTCGTCGGGCGTCGTGGCGCCGGGGTCGGCGCTGACCACCCCGACGCTCGCCCCCGGATAATCGAAGGCGCAGCCCTTCAAGCGGTACCCGCCGCGGATCAGCGGCGCCACCCGCTCGCGCAGCGCGTCGGCGGCGTCATCCCCCTCGGCGCCGGGCGTGGCGCCCATGCCGACGATGATGAACTCGTCGCCGCCCAGCCGGCCCAGCGTGTCGCCCGCCCGCAGCCCCGCACCGATGCGCCGCCCCACCTCGGTCAGGAATTCGTCGCCCGCCTCGTGCCCGTGGGTGTCGTTGATCGCCTTGAAGCCGTCCAGGTCGATGAAGCCGATCAGCACGCTCTGGCCGGCCCGTTCGGCCATGGCGAACAACCGGTGCAGTTCCGCGACCACGGCGCGCCGGTTCGGCAGGCCGGTCAGCGCGTCGGTGTAGGAATAGGATTCCAGGGCCGCGTTCAAGTCCCGGAACTGGGTCAGGAGCTGTTCGCGCTGCACATGAAGGGCGATCAGCGAGGCGAACAGGCGCAGCACCTGCTCCCCCTTGGGCGTCAGCGGCTTGCGCTCCGAACTGGCGGCGCAGAGCGTGCCGAACAGGCTGCCGTCGTCGAGATGGACCGGCGTGCTGACGTAGGTCTGAATGCCCAGCGCCGCCGCCGCCTCGGAATCGCCCCAGCAGCTGGGCACGTCGTCGGTGTAGAGCTTCCCTTCGTCGAGCGCCCGCTTGCACAGCGTGCCTTCCCACGGAACGGCCAGCCCTTCGGGAATGGTCAGGGTCTTGGTGTTGCGGGAGAAGAGAATGCGCTGGATGCCGTGTTCCAGCTCGATCCGGGTGAGGTAGGTGGCTTCCAGCTCCGTCACCAGCTCCAGGAGCGACAGCAGGGGCCGGGTCAGGTCTTCCACGGTCTTCGCCGACGAAAGGGTGTCGGTGAGTTGTGCAAACAGTTCGTCGGCCATGCGGTCAATCACTCTAAAAGCAGGAACGTCATCCCGAAAATGCGTGCAGGACCGCAGTTTCAGATCCAAAAAAGGGAATTTTATTAAACATCATACTAACGAATGGCCTATGGGTGGGCAACGGATCTATGTTCTCACGTTCGTGACGGTGCCGCCGGCCCCCGGTGGGAGTCCTGTGCCGAAAAATTCCGCATGGTGGCGTTTGACCGGGCAGGCCGTCGCGGAGTAACCCTTGGCCCGCAACCACCGATACGGGAACCGCAGTTCATGACAGCCCCGCGCGACCGGGTGCTGGACGTCCACGACCGTCCGCCCCCGGCCACCTTCCTCCTGCTCAGCCTCCAGCACCTGTTCGCCATGTTCGGCGCCAACGTGCTGGTGCCGATCCTCACCGGGCTCGACCCGTCGGTGGCGCTCGTCACCAGCGGCTTGGGCACCCTGATCTATCTGGCCTTCACCAAATGGCGGCTGCCTGCCTATCTGGGCTCCTCCTTCGCCTTCATCGGCCCGATCGTCGCCGCCACCCAGATCGGCGGCACCGGCGGCGCGCTGGTCGGGGCCTGCGCGGCGGGAGCCGTCTATGTGGCCGTCGCCCTGCTGATCCGCGCCTTCGGCGTGCGCTGGCTGCTGGCGATCCTCCCGCCCATCGTCGTCGGGCCGGTGATCGTGGTGATCGGCCTCGGCCTCGCCTCGGTCGCCGTGGGCATGGCGCAGAACACCGCGGGGGGCGGCGAGTACAGCCTGCCGCACTTCCTTCTGGCGCTGGCGACGCTGGGCAGCATCTTCCTCTACTCCATCGTGCTGCGCGGCTTCTTCACCGTGGTGCCGATCCTGCTGGGCATCGTGACCGGCTATGTCCTGGGCGTGGTCTTCGGCATGGTGGACTTCGGACCGGTCGCCGCGGCGCCCTTCCTGCGGATGCCCGACTTCCACCTGCTGTTCTCCGGCATGAAGGAGGGCGTCTCGGCCTGGGCGATGATCCTGCTGGTGGCGCCGGTGGCGCTGGTCACCATCGCCGAGCACATCGGCGGGCAGATCGTGCTGAGCCGCGTCGTGGGGCGCAACTTCATCGCCGATCCCGGCCTGCACCGCTCGGTGTTCGGCGATGGCGTGGCGACCATGGTGGCGGGCGCGCTGGGCGGTCCCCCGGCGACGACCTACGGCGAGAACATCGGCGTGCTGGCGGTGACCCGCGTGTTCAGCGTGTGGGTGATCGGCGGGGCGGCGACGCTCGCCATCATCCTCGGCTTCGTGGGCAAGCTGTCGGCCTTCCTGTCGAGCATCCCCACGGCGGTGATGGGCGGCGTGTCCATCGCCCTGTTCGGCGTCATCGCGTCCTCGGGCATCCGCACGCTGATCGAGGGCAAGGTGGATCTGGGCGACAAGCGCAACCTGCTGATCTCCTCTACCATCCTGGTGATCGGCATCGGCGGGGCGTCGCTGAAGTTCGGCGACGGCGGCTTCGTCGTCTCCTCGATGGCGCTGGCGGCGCTGATGGGCGTCGTCCTGAACGCGGTCCTGCCGGGCCGCGGCACCGGCGGCGACGCCGAGGCCATCCTGTCCTCCGACCACATCTGAGCAACCGGATCGCGGCCGGTCAAGGCGGAGTCCTCAGGAGTCCCCTGCGGGGCTCCGCCTTCTTTATTCCCCGATCTCCTTACTCCTCGACTTGGCCCATCAGGATCGCGTCGATCCGCCCGACCAGCTCGTCGATCCGGTAGGGCTTCGCCAGCACCAGGATGCCGGTCGCACGGGCGATGTCCTCGCTGTAGCCGGTCGCCAGGATGACCGGCAGGCCGGGCCGCCGCTCGCGGGCTTCGCGGGCCAGATCGATGCCGCTCATCCCGCCGGGCATGACCACGTCGCTCAGCAGCACATCGACCGCGTCGTCCGACAGGTGGGGCAGCGCCTCCTCGGCGTTGGCGGCGGACAGCACGGCGAACCCGGCGTCCTCCAGCGCTGTGCTGACCGTCATGGCGACGATGGGGTCGTCCTCCACGACCAGGACGCGGCAATGGCGCCGCGCACTGCCCGTCGGCGGCACACAGGCCGCGGGAAGGGCGGGCTCCTCGGCGGGGGCGACGCCGGAGCGGCGGAGCAGCAGATGCACCGTCGTGCCCCGGTCCGGCGCGCTGTCGATCCAGGCGGTGCCGCCGGCCTGCCGGGCGAGGCCGTAGACCTGGGCCAGACCCAGCCCCGTCCCCTTGTCGAGGTCCTTCGTGGTAAAGAACGGCTCGAAGGCGCGGGCGGCCACCGTGGCGGGCATGCCGCAGCCGGTGTCCGACACGGACAGGCGCAGGAACTCGCCTTCCACCCCCCGTGGATCGCCGGGGGAAAACACGGCGTTGACCGCCTCGACCGTCAGCCGCCCGCCGGCCGGCATGGCATCGCGCGCGTTGACGGCGAGGTTGATGACCGCCAGCTCGAATTGGGTCGGGTCCACCTCGACGGGCCAAAGATCGTCGCCGAGGCGCAGATCCAGCGCGATGTCGGCGCGCAGCGCCCGCTCCAGCAGGGCCGACATGGCGAGCACCCGGTCGCGCACGCCGATGGATTCCGGGCGCAGGCTGTCGCGCCGGGCGAAGGCCATAAGCTGCTGCACCAGCTTGGCCCCGCGTCCCACCGCCAGCTGCCCGGCATCGAGCAGGGCGTGGACCTGCGGCTCCTCCGTGCGGCGCGCGATCATCGACAGGCAGCCTTCCAGCGCCTGGAGCAGGTTGTTGAAGTCGTGGGCCACGCCGCCGGTCAACTGGCCGACCGCCTCCATCTTCTGGGACTGGCGAAGCTGGTCCTCGGTCTGCCGCAGGGCGGCGTCCGCCTCCTTCTGGGCGGTGATGTCGCGGCCCACGGCGTGGATGAAGCGCTCATCCGGCACGGCGACCCAGGACAGCCAGAGATAATGACCGTCCTTGTGGCGGTAGCGGTTCTCGAAGCGCGGCGTGGTGTGCCCGGCGCCCAGCCGCGCCGCCTCGGCCCGGGAGCGTTCCAGATCCTCCGGATGCACGAGGTCGAAGAAGCTGCGCCCGACCAGTTCCTCCTCCGTCCAGCCCAGCAGGCCGGTCCAGGCCGGATTGACCGCGCCGATGGTGCCGTCGAAATGGGCGACCAGCATGATGTCGGTGGACAGGCGCCATATGCGGTCGCGATCGGCGGTGCGTTCGGCGACGCGCTGTTCCAGCGTGGCGTTCAGGTCGCGAAGCGCGTCCTCGGCCCGTTTGGCCTCGGTGACGTCGCTGCCTTCGCAGAAGATCCCGGTCACCCGACCGTCGGCGTCCTTGATCGGCTGGTAGATGAAGGTGATGAAGCGTTCCTCGACGGGCGCGCCGGGTTGGCGGACGACCCGCACCGGCAGTGCGTGCCCGACGAAGGGCTTCCCGCTGTCGTACACGCGGCCCAGAAGCTCGAAGAAGCCCTGGCCGATGATCTCCGGCATGGCCTCGTGCACCGGCTTGCCGATCAGGGCACGGTCGCCGACCAGCCGTCGGTAGGAGTCGTTGGCCAGCTCGAACACATGATCCGGACCGCGCAGCACGCACATGAAATTGGGTGATTGCCGGAACAGGGTGCGCATCTGCTCCCCCTCCGCGGCCAGACGGGCGTTGGCGCGGTGCAGCGATTCCTGCGCCTGCGCGCGCTCCAGCGCCGACCATGTGCGCTCCGCCACCTCCTCGACCAGACGGACCTCGTCCGGGTGCCAGTGCCGGGGCTTCCGGTCGTGGACGTAGAGGGTGGCGACCATCCGCCCGTTCTTCACCAGGCTGGTGGTGACGGTGGAGGCGAGGCTCAGCGCCGCCAAGGCGGCCTGCCGTTCCGGTGCCGCGCAGCGCGGGTCCGCCGCGCAGTCGTTGATGGTCAGCGTTCCGCCGAGGCGCAGCGTGTCCAGGAATTCCGGCCCGAAGCTCAGCAGGTCATGAGTGCCGGCCTGATGGTCGACGCTGCCGTCGGTCCAGCTCCGCTCCGTCGTGAAGAAGCGGGCGGTTTCGTCCACCACGCCGTAACCGACGCGGCTCGCCCCCAGGTGACGGCCCAGTGCCTCCTCAGCCGCCGCGGCCACCGCGAACGGGTCGGAGAGCTGGCGCAGCCGGGCCTCCAGCTTCAGATGAAAGTCGGTGCGCCGGGCGGCGAGCACTTGGGCCGTCGTCTCGATGGCGGCGCAGAACATGCCCGGAATGCGCCCGTCCTCGCCCCGCACAGGGTTGTAGGAGAAGGTGAACCAGGCGTCCTCGCGGAAGCCACGGCGCTCCATCGGGATCAGCAGATCCTCGTACCAGGACGCCTCGCCGGCCAGCGTGCGGTCGACCAGCGGCTTGATCTGCGGCCAGATGTCCCACCACACCTCGGCGAAGGGGCGGCCGAGCGCGTCCGGGTGCTTCGCTCCGAAGATCGGCACGTAGCCGTCGTTGTAGAGGAAGGACAGCTCCGGCCCCCAGGCCACGAACATCGCCTGCCGGGAGGATAGGACGACGCTGACGATGGTGCGAAGGCTCTGCGGCCAGCCTTCCGGCGGGCCGAGCGCCGTGGACGCCCAGTCGTGGGAGCGCATCCGCTCTCCCATCTCGCCCCCGCCGGACAGGAAATCCAGGTTGCCGCCGATCACCGACAGGTCGGTCATGCGCCGACCCCACGGCTTCTGCACGGTATGGGAGTTCGGATCTTGAGATTGCTATCGTCGGTCGTGGCTTTCATCGAGCTTTCGGGCCGAGGCGAGGTTGCGTCTGGTGTCTTAACACACGACGCCCGGAAAGATAGCTCGTCGAAGGGCCGTTTTCCCTAACCGTTCCGGCTGATGCGGCCCCCGCGCCACGGTGCGGGGGGCGTCATCTATTCCGCCGCGAAGCCCTGTGCCTGGAGCTGCCACAGGGAGTTGAAAAGACCGCCGCGCCGCCGCAACTCCGTGGGGTGGCCGTCCTCCGCGATGCGGCCGTCCACCAGGACCAGCACGCGGTCGAAAGCCGACACCGTGGACAGGCGGTGCGCCACCGCGACCACCGTCCGCCCCTGGGCCAGATCGGCCAGCGCCGCCTGGATCTCCTGCTCCGACTGGGTGTCGAGGGCGGAGGTCGCCTCGTCGAGGATCAGGATCGGCGCGTTCTTCAGGAAGGCGCGGGCGATGCCCAGCCGCTGCCGCTGCCCCCCCGACAGCCGCACGCCACGTTCGCCGACCAGCGTGCCGTAGCCCTCCGGCAATTGCCGGATGAAGCCGTCGCAGAAGGCGTGGCGGGCGGCTTCGAACACCTCCTCGTCGCTGGCGTCGGGGCGGCCGTAGCGGATGTTCTCCAGGATCGGGCGGTGGAACAGCGCGATGTCCTGCGGCACTACGGCGATCTTGGCCCGCAGGTCGTCCTGGGCGAGCGCGGTCAGCGGCTGCCCGTCGATGAGGATGTCGCCGCGCTGCACATCGTCCAGGCGCTGGATCAGGCTGATGATGGTGGACTTGCCGGCCCCCGACGGGCCGACCAACCCGACCTTCTGCCCGGCCGGGATGGTCAGGCTGAAATCCTCCAGCACCTTGCGCCCTTCGGGATAGCGGTAGGAAACCCGCTCGAACGCGATGGCGCCGCCGCCGGGCGTGGCGGGCTGCGCCGGCACGGGGTCGAGCACGTCGTGCGGGCGGGCGATCACCCGCAGACTCTCGTCGATGGCGCTGACCTGCTGGGTGGCGGTGACCAGCGCGAAGGCGAGGTCGCGGGAACCGTGCAGGATGCGGAAGGTCAGGGCGCTGACGATCACCACGTCGCCGGTGGTGATCGTGCCGTCGCGCCACAGCAGCAGCGCCCACAGCAGCATCGACCCGGCCATCACCCACAGGCAGACGTCATGGACGACACGGGTGTTCTCCAGATGCATCCAGCTCCGGCGGTGCGCCCCGGCCTCCACCGTGAAGGCCTGCCGAAGCCGCTCCCGCTCCCGCGCGCGGGCGGAGAAGGCCTTCACCGTCCAGACGTTGGACACCACGTCGACCAGCTCGCCGTTGGTGCGGGCGGACTGCTCGGCGAAGGCGTGGTGCACCGTCCGCCCGCGCAGCCCCAGCCCGACGATGGCGACGGCGACCACCAGGGCGAACAGCACAAGCGCCGCCGCCATCCCCCAATGGATGGTCAGCAGCACCAGGACGGCCCCCACGAAGTCGGTGACCGGCGGGACGATGCTCCAGGTCAGGGTGCGGAAGATGGTGGTTGCCGCGTTCTCGGTGGCGGCGATGCGGTTGCCCAGCGACCCGGCCAGATGCGTCGAGAAATAGCGCATCGAATGGCCGGTCAGGTGGCGGAACAGGTCCAGCCGCATGTCCACGCCGGTCGCCAGCACCGTCCGGCAGCCGAGCCAGCCGCCCAGCCGCCACAGCACGTTTTCCGCCGCGATGAAGCCCAGGAACAGGCCGAGCGGAGTCCAGACGTCCGCCGTCGCCCGGTCGGAGGAGGCCATGGCGTCGATCAGCAGCTTCATCCCGTACTGCACGGCGACCGCGCAGCCCGCCGCCGCCACGATCACCGTGAACAGCCCGCCGAAGGACCAGGGCCGCCGCCGGATGTAGCGCATCAGGAAGCGGCCGGGACGGTCCGGGATGGTGTCCGTGTTGGAACCGCTCATTGAGCCGCCTGGAGTTCCGGCCGGCCAAATCGCGGCTGACCGAGAAGCGCGCCGATGCGGGCCTGCGCGCGCTCCAGAGCGGCGGCCAGCGGTTGATTGACGCAGCGCTCACCTTGTTCGTCGCACAGGCCGTAGAGGCCGGTCTCGCAATGGCGGTCGTTGGCCCAGCCGGGATAGTCGAGGATCGGGTAGAGGCAGATCCCCTCCACCGGCACATCGGCGCGCAGGGCGGTCGTCACCTCCTCCGTCACATAATCGAGCCAGGGCGCGCGGGCATCGCCCTCGGCGCCGGTTTCCGCCACCAGGACGGGGCGGCCGTAACGCTGGTGGACCTCCGCCAGGATGTCGGCGAAGGGGCGGTAGCGCGGGTCGTCGCGTCCGATGGTGCCGCCCTTCAGGAACCACTGGTTGTCGGAGTAGTAGTTGACCCCGATCACGTCCAGATACTCCGGCTTGCCGCCCAGCCCCGGCCAGGCGTAGCCGCCGATCATGTCCCACGCCTCGTACTGGGCCAGCCGGGCGGCCTCCGCGGCCCCGGCGTCGCCCTTGCGGTCGGGGCGGGGCAGCACGTGGATGACCGGATCGACCTGGACGATGCGGGCGCGCGGGTCGGCGGCGCGGATCGCGTCGATGGCCGCGATGCTGGCGCGGACGAGCTGGTGCTTCAGTTCGAAGCCGCGGTGCTCGGCCATCGGGTTGAAGCGCTTCATGTCGCCGCCGGCCCAGGCCCAGAAGGAGATCTCGTTGACCGGGCAGTAGGCGGGCGTCTCCACGCCCTCGTCGCGCAGCAGGGCCGCGGCGGCCCCGGCGAAGCGGGCGAAGCGCTCGACGAAGGCCGGGCGCCAGATGTCGACGTCGTCCGGCCAGCCGTAATGGCAGAGGTCCCAGATCACCTGGACCCCGGATTCCCGCGCCGCGCGGACCATGGGCAGCAGGCTGGACCAGTCGTAGCGGCCCGGCGTGGTCTCGATGAGGTGCCAGCGCACGCCGTCGCGCACGCTGCGCAGGCCATGGGCGGCCATGCGCTGGTAGTCCTCGGCGGCCAGCCGGTCGTGGCCGGTCGCCGCGATCAGGTCCAACCGGCGCCCGTCATGCCGCCGGTGCGTCGAGCATTCGAAGCCGCCGAGGAAGACGCTGTCGAACAGGGTGGGGGTGTGCATGGGGGACTCTTCGTAGAGGGCGGGGAGTCGGGGAGGCATTGCCCCCTCACCTAACCCTCCCCCGCTTCGCAGGGGAGGGGATAAAGAAGGCTCCCTCCCCCGCCCAGCTCTCGCGCAAACCATGGGTTTGCGCTGACGCGGCAGGCGGACCTTTGGTCCGCCGAGAGCGGGGGAGGGCTGGGGTGGGGGCAGGAGTGCGCCTAATCCCCCATCCCCGCGACCCGCACCTCGCGCTCCGCACCCAGCGAGCCGAAGGCCCGCGCGGCGGCGGCCAGACCGCGGCTCTGCTGCTCCTCCTTCTCCAGGCGGGCGTAGACCGCCAGCGCCTGCGCCACCACCTGATCCATGTTGTAGTAGCGGTAGGTGCCGAGCCGGCCCAGGAAGATCACGTCCGGGGTGCCGTCGGCCAGCGCCTGGTACTTGCGGAACAGCTCCTGGTTCTCCGGGCGGGGGATCGGGTAATAGGGATCGCCCTGCGCGGAGGGGTACTCGTAGGTGATGCTGGTCTTCGGGTGGCTTTGCCCGGTCAGGTGCTTGTACTCGGTGACGCGGGTGTAGGGCACCCCCTCCGACGGTTCGTTGACCACGGCGACGGGCTGGAACCATTCCTGATCCACCGTCTCGTGCCGGAAGGTCAGGGAACGGTAAGGCAGCTTGCCGAAACGGTGGCCGAAATACTCGTCGATCGGACCGGTGAAGACGATGCGGTCATAGGCGATCTCGTCCCGCACGTCGTCGAAATCGGTGTTCAGCATCACCTTGATGTTCGGGTGATCGAGCATGCTCTCGAACATCCGCGTATAGCCGTTCAGCGGCATCGCTTGGAAGCTGTCGCCGAAATAACGGTCGTCGTCGTTAGTCCGCGTCGGCACGCGGGCGGTGACCGCCTTGTCGAGCTGCGACGGGTCGAGGCCCCACTGCTTGCGGGTGTAGCCGCGGAAGAATTTTTCGTACAACTCCCGCCCGACCGCGCCGACCACCACGTCCTCCGAGGTGCGGACGTCGGCGACCGGCTCCGCCCGGCTCTTCAGGAACTCCGCCACGCCGGCCTCGTCGAGGTCCAGCCCGTACAGCTGGTTGACCGTCGTCCGGTTGATCGGGATGGGGACGAGCCGCTCGTCCACCCGCGCCAGGACGCGGTGCTCGTAGGGGCGCCACTTGGTGAAGCGGGACAGGTAGTCGGCGACCGGTTTGGAATTGGTGTGGAAGATGTGCGGGCCGTAGCGGTGGATCAGCACGCCCGCGTCGTCGTAGTGATCGTAGGCGTTGCCGCCGATGTGAGGGCGCCGGTCGATCAACAGCACGCGCTTGTTCAGCCCCGTCGCCAGACGTTCCGCCAGCACGCTGCCGGCGAAGCCCGCCCCGACGATCAGGTAATCGAAGCCGGAGCGGCGGCCGGCGGCGCGCCCGTTGGCGTGCTTGGCCGGGTGCCCGACCGGATGGATCGCCGGCGCCGGGCGGTGGGCCGGCGGGGCGGCGCGTCCGCGCTGGCGGGCCTGCTCCATCAGCGTCTTCATGCGGCCCTGCGTCTTGTCCCAGGACATGTCGCGCAGGACGTGGTCGGCGGTGGCGCGCAGACGTTCCGGGTCGGCGGCGTCGGCCAGGGCGGCCGCGACGGCGGCGACGAAATCCTCCGGCGCGTCGGCGATGCGCACGACGCCGCTGTCGCCATAGCCGCGCACCACGTCGGTGATGGAGGTGGAGACGACCGGGCGCCCGGCGGCCAGATATTCCGGCGTCTTGGTCGGGCTGATGAAGCGGGTGGACTCGTTGCGCGCGAAGGGCATCAGGGCGACGTCCCAGCCCGCCAGATAATGCGGCAGGTCGTCGTAGCTCTTCGGGCCGAGATAGTGGATGTTCGGACGGTGGGGCAGGTCGGCCGGGTCGATCTTCACCACCGGGCCGACCAGGACGAACTGCCAGTCGGGCCGGGCGGCGGCGGCGGCGTCGAGCAGGGCGATGTCCAGCCGCTCGTCGATGACGCCGTAGAAGCCGAGCCGCGGGTGCGGGATGGTCGCCTGATCGGCGGGTTCCTCCACGATGCCGCGGGCGGCGGCGAAATGGGCGACGTCGACGCTGCTGGGGAAGGGGTGGGCGTTGGGGTGCAGGTTGCGCTTGGCCTCGTAGAGGCTGACGCCGCCGGTAAACACCACGTCGGCCCGCGCCATCAGCTGCCGCTCGCGCTCGACCAGTTCCGGGGGCGCGCCATGGAAGGCCGACAGCTCGTCCATGCAGTCGTAGACCACCAGCGCCCCGCGCAGATGGCCGGACAGGCCGAGGCTCATCGGCGTGTAGTACCAGAGGATCGGGTCGGTCACCCCCTCCTCGGCCAGATAGCGGTCGAGCAGCTGCCGCTGGGCGGTGACGGCCGCCTCGCCGTCCAGGCCGGCGGGCAGGCGGGGCACCAGCACGAGGACGCCCTCGTCCTCGCGCACGTCCAGCCAGGGCTCGGGCGTGTCGTTGTGGATCGGCTCCTCGACGAACAGCACGCGGTGGTCACGCGCGAATCGCGACATAAGGTGTTGGGGGCGCTGATAAACGAAGCTCCAGCGCAGGTGAGAAAAGCAGATCAGGGTTTGCGAGGGTGGGGCGGTGACTTCGGAGTGTGGAGAGTCGGCGGTCGGACGTGTTCTTTTTCGGTTTCTGCCGATTGGGAACTGGTGTTGGCCGGCCCAACTCATGTTTCCATCCTCTCTTAAGTGACATATCGTCGGGGTGCCGCCGGGAATTCGCCACGAATACAGTGGATTTTTGCGGCGCAGCGGAATGACGTCGAAAACCGGAAACCAGTAACGGGGTCGGCTGGGGTGGGTTCCGTGACAGAAATGCGCTGCGGAAACGGTTCCCCAATTTTTCAACGCTCGTTCTTTTGCGCCGGGTTGGCTGAGGTAAGCGCATATTTCAGCGGGCGGGGGTGGTATCCGGGGAAGACTGCGCGTCTCCAGTGCTTTTTGATGCGCACGGATTTGGTGATGTTTCTCTCTCTTCACTCGACCTGAGCGGGTTCCGGCTTCGGGAAATTAATGCGCATAACGGATTTTCCGTTCATAGTGCATTCAAGGGGTCGGGGAAGTTTGGAAGGAGACGAGGGATGTGCCGAATTTTTGCCGGTCAGGACCCGGAGCGCTTCCGTATGGTAACCCGGCGGGTCCGCCTCAGCGGTCATTCGACGAGCGTCTGTCTGGAGGCGGCCTTCTGGGACACGCTGGAGGACATCGCGGCGATGCAGGGCGTGTCGCTTGGCCGTTTCTTGTCAAAGTTGCACGATGAAGTCTTGGCCCGCGGGGTGGAGCGGCGCAATTTCGCCGGCCTGCTGCGTTGCGCCTGCCTGACCTATGCCCAGGAGGTGAAGGGCCACCGCCCCTGCGTGGAGGAACTGGAGCGGGAGGCACGCACCGATTTTGCCGCGGTGGCCGCCGCCGCCCTTCCGGCAAGAATTCCGACCTCATTCACCGCCCCGAAAAAGGAACGCGAGACGGCCTGAGCGCAAAGGAGTGCCCCCCTCCTCCATCCGGAAGAGAGGGGCTGTAAACAGCGCGGGGTCCCGAATAATGGGACAGTGCAGGGTCAGATCGCGTTCTTGGCCATTTGGCCGGCGATGTAGTCGGCCTGCCGCAGCGCCAGCGCGACGATGGTCAGGGTCGGGTTCTCGGCGCCGCCGGTGGTGAACTGCGAGCCGTCGGAGACGAACAGGTTCGCCACGTCATGCGTCTGGCCCCATTTGTTCACCACGCCGTCGCGCGCCTTCTCGCTCATCCGGTTGGTGCCCAGATTGTGGGTGGACGGGTAGGGCGGCGTCGGGAAGCTGCGGGTCGCCCCGACCGATTCATACAGCGCCATGCCCTGCCGGTAGGCGTGCTGGCGCATGGCGACGTCGTTGGGGTGGTCGTCGAAATGGACGTTCGGGACGGGCATCCCGTACTTGTCCTTCTTGTCGGCGTGCAGGGTGATGCGGTTGCTCTCCTGCGGCATGTCCTCGCCGACCAGCCACATGCCGGCCATATGGTCGTAGCCGTCGAGCGCCGAGGTGAACTCCCGCCCCCAGGCGCCGGGGTCGAGGAAGGCGGCCATGAAGGGCAGGCCGAGCGACAGGGTCTCGATCTCGTACCCGCCGACGAAGCCGCGGTCGGGCTTGTTCTTGGCCTCGTCGCGGATGATGCCGGCCATGGTCGTGCCGCGGTGCATACGCACCGGCTTTTCGAACACGCCGTAGACCGAGCCGGTCATGTGCCGCATGTAGTTCCGCCCCACCTGGCCCGAGGAGTTGGCGAGCCCGTCCGGGAACAGGGAGGACGCCGAGTTCAGCAGCAGCCGGGGGCTTTCGATGGAGTTGCCGGCCACCGCGACGATGCGGGCCTTCTGGCGCTGGATCGCCCCGTCCTTGTCGGCGTAGACGACGCCGGTCACCTTGCCCTTGGCGTCATGCTCGATCTTCAGCACCTGGGCGTTGGCGCGGACCTCCAGCTTTCCGGTTTCCTCGCCCTTGGGGATCTCCGCGATCAGGGTGGACCATTTCGCCCCGGACTTGCAGCCCTGGAAGCAGAAGCCGATCTGCTGGCAGGACCCGCGCCCGTCGCGGGGCTCCGAGTTGATGGCCATGTTGCCGGTGTGGCACTCCGTGTAGCCCATTTTGTCGGCGCCGGCCTTCAGGACCTTGAAGTTGTTGTTGCCGGGCAGGCCGGGGATGCCGTTGGTGCGGGTGACGCCCATGCGGTCCTCCGCCTTGGCGTACCAGGGCTCCAGCTCCTCCAGCGTGATCGGCCAGTCCAGCAGGTTGGCGCCGGCGACCTCGCCGTAGGTCGTGCGAGTCTTGAACTCGTGCGGCTGGAAGCGCAGCGCGGCCCCCGCCCAATGCACGGTGGAGCCGCCGACCGCCTTGACGATCCAGGCCGGCAGGCCGGGGAAGTCCCGCGCCACCCGCCAGCTTCCCGAGGTGGTGCGCGGGTCGAGCCAGGAGATCTGGGCGAAGCTGGCCCATTCGTCGTTCTGGAAATCCTCCATGTTGTGGCGCCCGCCGGCTTCCAGGATCACCGTCCTGATGCCCTTCAGCGCCAGTTGTGTGCCGAGCGTGCCGCCTCCGGCCCCGGAGCCCACGATCACCACGACGCTGTCGTCGTTCAGGTCGAATTTCGCTGCCATGGCTGAAACATCCTTCCTGAGACGGTGGTCAGAGCCACTCGATGTCGTTGAATCCGCGGTCGATGTAGCCGCCCTTGGCCGCGCTCTCGCCCTCGTAGCCGAAGAGCGGCCAGACCTCCTGGTTGTTGTAGATCCCGGTGACCAGCCCGCCGCGCACCGTCTGGAAGAAGGGATCGGCCTCGATCTCGTGCAGCAGGCGGACCCGGTCGGCCTCCCAGCCGACCTCCGCGTAGGGCGCGTCGTGCTTGGCCTTGGCCAGCCGGTCGAGCTTCGCCATGCCGGACTCGTAAAGCTCCTTCAGGGCGGCGTCGGCGGCCGCCTTCTCGTCCTGCGCCTTCATGGCGACGGCGTAGAAGCGGTCGGCCAGCCGGTCGTGCGGGTAGATGTCCCGCGACACCCGGATCAGCGAGCGCATGGTGTCGGGCGCCAGCGCCTTGGTTTCATAGCCCCAGGCCTCGCGCGGGCAGAGGATCGCCCCGCCCGACACCAGGATGGCCGTCGCGGCGGCGGCGGTGGCCGAGGCCGCCAGGAAGGCGCGCCGGTCCATGGCGGTTTTCAGGGCGGATTTTGCTGTTGTGCTCGTCGGAGAACGCATCGCTTCCTCCCAAGACCGATTATGATTTTTGCTTCGAGGGGCCGCGCATGTGTCAGCGGTAGCGGCCATGGCGCTGGAGGACCTCGATCTTGTAGCCGTCGGGGTCCTGGACGAAGAAGAAGCGGGCCATCAGCGCGCCGTCCCGCGCGAACTCCTTGATCGGGTTGGGGCCATAGCCGAGCGCGGTGAAGCGCCGGTGTTCCCCGTCCAGATCCTCGACGCAGACGGCCAGATGGCCGTAGCCGTCACCGTGGGCGTAGGGTTCGCTGCGCCCGTGGTTGATGGTCAGCTCGATCTCAAAGTCGTTTTCGGCGTTGCGCAGATAGACCAGGGTGAAGCCGTCGAAGGCGTAGCGGTCGGCGCATTCCAGGCCGAACGCGCGGGCGTAGAAATCCCGCGACCGCTCCTCGTCGAGGACCCGGATCATCATGTGGATGGCCTTGGCCATGGGGGCTGGCTCCGTTCCGGTTGGTGGCTCCAGCGTGAATGTTAGTGATGCTGATTGTTGTCTTGGCAGTAAGTATCTACTACAGGCTCAACGCGAAGGGGGTAGCCTGGTCGGCGGTCGCCCATCCCTCCTTTCGGGAGGGCTTTCCGGCCGCGATGGCGTATCCTGACGACCCGGAAAAGGAGCATCCCATGCGACACAGGACGGGCCGACCCCTCGCCGCGGCGGGCTTCGCCGCGCTGCTGGTCATGGCCGCGCCGGCAGCCAACGCCGCATCGCCCGCATCGGAGTGGCGGGCGGAGTGGCGCGGCTGGCTGTCCGACGGCGCGGGCGGGCTGCGCGACGGGGCGGAGCGCGCGATCATCCTGGGTGGCGGCCTGCTCTACCAGAATCGGCACATGGTGGCGGGGCTGACGCTCGGCTGTCTGGCCGGCGGGGCGATGGGAGCGACGGGCGCCGTCGCGGCGGGTGCCGCGACCGGAGGGGCCGCCTTGCCGGCGACCGGCCCGGCCGCGGCGCTGGGCTGCGCCCTGGGGGCTGCGGCGGGTGGGGCGATGGGGCGCCCGCTCGATCAGCCGATGGATTAGGCCAGCCGATGGTTTAGGCCAGTCGATGGATTAGGCGGAGATCACCGCCTCCAGAACGGCTTGCCCATCTCCTCCCGCGCCGCCGCCTCGTCGAAGCCGAGATCGGCCCAGAGATGCGCGTCCATGCGGGCCAGGGCACGGCGCAGCGCCCGCCGCTCCCGCCAGCCGTTCAGGCGGTCGAGCCAGGGGCCGGCGGTGGGGCCGGCGGTCGTCCCGCCGCTCCGCTGGTCGTGCGCTCCGCTCATGCTCGTCATGCGGCCCTCCCGCCGGTCGGTCATTCCTCGAAGCCGGAAAATCGCGCGTCGGAGCGTGGACGACAAACCATGCTTTCTCATAAGATGGATGAGCGAGAGTCATCCATGGAGCGTCCCATGCGGCGTGCCCTGCCGCCCCTTCACGCCCTGCGCGCCTTCGAGGCGGCGGCCCGCCACGAGAGCTTTTCCAAGGCGGCGGACGAGCTGTGCGTGACGCAGGGCGCGGTCAGCCGGCAGATCATGGGGCTGGAGGAGTGGCTGGGCGTGCCGCTGTTCCGGCGGCTGACCCGCCGGGTCGAGCTGACCGACGACGGGCGCGCCCTGCTGCCGGTGCTGTCGGAGTCCTTCGACCGCATCGCCGGGACGGCGGCCCGTCTGGCGGCGCGAGGGCGGGATTTGCGGATCAAGGTGGCCTTCTCCTTCGGCATCCGCTGGCTGATGCCGCGGCTGGTCCGCTTCCAGGCGCGGCACCCCGACGTTCAGGTGCGGGTGACCGTCGCCTGGAGCAGCGGGCTGGAGTTCGACCCGCAGGAATTCGATGCCGCCATCACCTATTGCCGGGAGGTGCCGGCCGGCTTCTCCGCCGTGGAGGTGCTGCCGGAGCGGCTGACCGTCGTCTGCCCGCCGGCTCTGGCGGAGCGGCTGCGGGTCCCGATGGACCTCGGCGCCATTCCGCTGCTGCACGGCTGTTCGGAGGGGCAGGACTGGCGGGTCTGGCTGGCCGCGGCGGGGCTGCCCTTCTTCGAGGCGCTTCGCCAGGGCGCGGTGTTCGACGCCATGGACCCGGCGATGCAGGCCGCCGCCGCCGGGATGGGCGCCACCGTCGCCGACCGCATGCTGTGCGCCGAGGACGTGGCGGCGGGCCGCCTCGTCCTGCCCTTCCCGGAGATCGAGGCGTCGTCCGGCAGCTACTGGTTCGTTTGCCCGGAGGGCATGCAGGACCGCCCCGCCGTCGCTGCCTTCCGCGGCTGGCTGCTGCAGGAGGCGCGCGACGAGATGGCGCAACAAAGCGTGACGGCGGCTGTTTCCCCGGTTTGAGCCAAAGCCTTGACCGGGGGGAGCGCCGCCATGGGAGCGCAGGGGGAGCCGAGCAGGGAACTCGATGAGGACACCATCGCCTTCGCCGGGAAGCTGTTCCACTGGGCGCGGTCCGGCGGCACCGCCGAGCTGACGGAGCTGCTGGAAATGGGCTTGCCGCCCAACCTGCGCAACGACAAGGGCGACAGCCTGCTGATGCTGGCGAGCTACCACGGCCATGCCGAGCTCGCCCGCAACCTGATGCGCCACGGCGCTGATCCGGAGCAGGCGAACGACCGCGGCCAGACACCGCTGGCCGCCGCCGCCTTCAAGGGGGACGGCGCGATGCTGCGCGTCCTGCTGGAGGAGGGCGCCGCGGTGGACGGCTGCGGGCCGGACGGGCGGACGGCGCTGATGACCGCCGCCATGTTCGACCGCGTCGCTATGGTGGATTTCCTGCTGGCCCGCGGCGCCGATCCCGACGCGCGGGACGCCCGCGGCCTGACCGCCCGCGAGGCTGCGCTCGCCATGGGCGCCGCCAACGCCGCCGCCCGGCTGGCCCCCGGCGCGAAAGCGGTCTAGCGCGGCCTAACGGGGCGGCCCCATCTCCAGCAGCTTGCGGCGCCCCTCTGGCGACAGTTGGCCGAGCACCTCGATCACCCGGCTGTCCATCCGGCCGCGCAGGTCGGCCTCGGTCGCGTGGGCCTGTTCGAGCGCGCGCCGCAGGCCTTCCGGGTCGAAAGTGGGGGCTTTCATGCTGTCGCGAATCTGGCGTCGCATGGCCTCCATGTTCTCGCGCATGCGGTCGACCGTCGCGCGCTCCGCCTCGTAGCCGCGCCGCAGGATGGCCGCGTCAGCCGGGGACAGCCCGCGCTCGGCCCGCTCGACGAAGCGCGCGATCCCCTGGCCGGGATCGGGCGGCGGCGGCGGGGGCATGAGATGCAGCGCCTGCGCGGCCAGGATGCCGCCCAGCAGCATGTTCATGGCGAGCGAGCCGACCAGAAGATACCAGGGCCAGCGGCGCGGGGTGGCGGGGCCGCCGATGGTCCGGCTCATTGGATCGCTCCCAGATAGCTGCTGTTCACCACGACCTCCGCGTAACCGTTCGCCTGGGGCGGCGACACTGGCAGGACACCTTGGGCGGCGGCGAGGAAACCCGCCATTCCCATGGCCGCGAGGAATCCCGCGGTCGGCCAGAAGCGCATGGGCGCGGCCGCCAGGGTCCAGGGGGTGGGGGCAGGCCTCACCGGCGCGTCCAGCCTTGCCGCGATGCCTTTCAGGACCCGCTGCACGCTGTCCTCGGTAACCGCCGGGGCGGCACGGTCGAGCAGGGCGTCCAGCGCCGCGGCGTCGGCCAGGATGGCGCGCGCCTCGGCGGAGTCTTCAAGAAGGGTCAGGGCATCGACGCCGTCCGTCGCGGGCCAGCGGTCGATGTCGCCGCCGTAGAGGTCGGCGAAGCGCTTGAACTCTTTGAGTGTCATTTCTCGTCGCCGTCCTTCTGACGGATCAGGGAGTTGAGACGGGTGCGGACCACACGCCGCGCCCGGACCAGCAGGCTTTCCATGGCCGAAACCGAGACGTGCAGGACCTCCGATGCTTCCGCGCAGCTCATCTCCTGGTAGTAGCACAGGCTGAGCGCCGCCCGCTGCCGTTCCGGCAAGGCGGCGATCGCCGCGTCCACCGCAGCACCCAGCTGACGCTCCTCCAGCATTCCCTCGGCGCCGATGGCCGGGTCTGCCAAGTCCACGGCGTCGTCCAGGGGCTGGAAGCTCCTGCGGCGGCGGTAGTCGATCGAGCGGTTGACAACGATGCGGTAGAGCCAGGTGGAGAACCGGGTTCCGTCGCCGCGCCAGCGGTCGGCGTGCGTCCAGATCTGCAGGAAGGCGTCCTGCACGACCTCCTCCGCGTCGCTCGCGTTGCCGACCACCCGGTGGGCGAGCGCGAGGCTGCGGCGCAGATGCCGACGGGTCAGCCGGTCGAAGGCCGCCCGGTTGCCGGCGACCGTTTCGGCCATCAGCGATTCGTCGTCATCCTCGTCGATCACCGCCACGCGGCCATCCTCTGCTCCTTCCCGGTTACCGAACCCCGTCCGGCGTCGGCGCCCCTTGTCGTCAGTGATACGCGGGCTGTCGGGAACTCCTGCGCGGTCTGGATCGGAAATTTTGCGGCCGCATGCTCCCGACGGCAGCAAGGCATTCGTACCCGTGGTCGCGCGGGCGCGCTACACTGCGCGCCCCGACGCCCTGTCCATGGGCCAGCCGAACGGACCGTCATGAGCGCCAGCCGCGATTCTTCTCCCGCCACGCTCCAGGAGACGCTGGCGCAGGCCGTCGTCCATCACCAGTACGGACGGCTGGCGGAGGCGCGGCCCCTCTACGAGCGGGTGCTGCGCCACGCGCCGGACCAGAGCGACGCGCTGCATCTGCTGGGCCTGCTGACGGCGCAGACCGGCGACGCGGAGTCGGGGATCGCGCTGATCCGCAAGGCCGTGGCGAAGGATGGGACCCAGCCGGTCTTCCGCCTCAATCTGGGGCGCGTGCTGGAAGCGGCGGGGAGCTGGGCGGAGGCCGCGGACGCTTATGGCCACGCCGCCCGCCTCGACCCGCTGACCCCCGATCATCACCGGCTGGAGGCCGCCGCCCACGCCAAGCTGGGCCGGGCGGAGGCCGCGGCGCGGGCCTTCCGCCGCCTGCTGGCCCTTTTGCCGGAGGATGGGGAGACCGCCAACGCGCTGGCCGATGCGCTGTACGATCTGGGGCGGACCGGACCGGCGGCGGATTGGTACGGGCGGGCGTCGGCGCTCGGCCCCGCCGAGGTTCTGGCCGCCTACAACCAGGGTGCCGCGCTGCGTGACGCCGCGCGCCCGCGCGACGCGCTCGCCGCCTTCCGCCGCGCCGCCGCTCTGGCGCCGCTGCTGGTTCAGGCGCAGGAGCAGGTGACGGGCTTGTGCCACGCGCTGGGCGACATGGCCGGCGCGGCGGAGGCGGGACGCCGGCTGATGGCGCTGGAACCGGGCCACGGCGAAGGCGCGAAGATCCTGGGCGCGGCGCTGGCCGCGGCGGGACCCTGGCGCGAGGGGGCGGCGTGGCTGGAACGGGCGGCGGTGCTGGTCCCGGCCCCCGACGTCCTGCTGGTGCTCGGCAACCTGTGGCAGGAGCAAGGGCATCCCGCGGCGGCGCCGCGCTGCTACCGGCGCGCCCTGGCGCTGGCCCCGGGCTCCGCGACGGCGCTGACCGGGCTGGGCATGGCGCTGTCCGCCTTGGGACGGGTGGAGGAGGCTACGACGGCCGCCCGCCGCGCCGTCCGCACCGACCCGGAGGAGGCGGGCCACGCCCTCAACGCCGGGGCCGTCCAGCACCGGGCCAAGCGCCCCGAGGCCGCACGGGCGTGGTTCCGGCGCGCGCTGGCCTTGCAGCCCGACGGCGCCGCCGGCTGGACCAACCTCGGCTCCCACGCCATCGACGCGGGCGCCTTCGACGATGCGCTCACCTTGCTGCGGCGGGCGCTGGCCCTGCGCACGGCGGAACGGGAGGCGTTGGCCAGCTCCAACCTGGGAGTCGCGCTGATGGCGCTCGGGCGCCATGGCGAGGCGGTGGCCGCTCTGCGCGCCGCGCTGGACCGCGCGCCGCAGGATGCGGAGGTGCGCTCCAATTTGCTGTTCTGCCTGTGCTTTGCCGAGGAGGCGGACCTCGGCGCGGTGTTCGGGGAGCACCGGCGGTTCGAGCGCGCCGTGATGCCGGTGCCGCCCGCTGTCCGGCGCTTCGACGCGGTGAACCGCGACCCCGAGCGCCGTCTGCGCGTTGGTTACCTGTCGCCGGATTTCCAGCGCTACCCGGGGCCGGGCTATCATTTTCTGCTACCGCTGATCGAGCGCCACGACCGGTCGGCGGTGGAGGTGACCTGCTATTACGCCGACCTTCCGAAGGACACCGCGACCACCCGCTTCGCCGCGCTGGCCGACCGTTGGCGCGACGTCGCGGCCCTGCCGGACGGCGAGCTGGAGCGCCTGATCCGGACGGACGGCATCGACGTGCTGGTGGATTGCGGCGGGCACATGTCGCGCAACCGCATGCCGCTGTTCATCCGCCGCCCGGCGCCGGTGCAGGTCAGTCTGCCGCTCTACCCGAACACGACGGGGCTGACGGCGATGGACTACCAGTTTTCCGACCACCGCTTCGCTGCGGCGAGCGCGGACGCCCTGCACACGGAGAGGCTGATCCGCCTACCGGGCAGCGTGCTGTGCTACCGCCCCGCGGAGTCCGCCGCGACACCGCCCGCCCGCCCGCCGGTGGAGACGGCGGGGGTGTTCACCTTCGGCTCCTTCAACAACCTGACGAAGCTGAACGCCTCCACCCTCGCGCTGTGGGGACGGGTGCTGGCGGCGGTGCCGGAGGCGCGGCTGATGCTGAAATGGCGGGGGCTGTCCGGCGGCGGGGTGGCGCGGCGGGTGCTGGACGCCTTCGCCGCCCATGGGGTTGAGGAGTCGCGGCTGCTGCTGCGCGGCACCGCCCCGGACCCCTACGAGGATTACCGGCTGCTCGATTGCGCGCTGGACCCCGTCTTCGCCAACGGCGGCACGACGACCTGCGACGCGCTGTGGATGGGGGTGCCGGTGCTGTCCATCGCGGGGGAGGCGATGATCTCGCGCTGGGGCGCCACCATGCTCGGCAGCGTCGGGCTGGACGCGCTGGTGGTGGAGCGCGAGGACGATTACGTGGCGCTCGCCGTCCGGTTGGCCAACGACCGCGCCTTCCTGGCGGCGCAACGTGCGGGCTTGCGCGAGCGGATGGCGCGCTCCCCCCTGATGGACGAGGCGGGCTACACCGCGGCGGTCGAGGCCGGCTACCGCATGGCGTGGCGGCGCTGGTGCGCCGGCCTGCCGCCCGCCCGCATCGACATGAGCGCGGCATGACGGACGCCGTCTTTGACCTTTCGTCCGCCCGGCGCATCCTGGTGGTGAAGCTGGACGAGGCGGGCGACTTCGTGCTCGCCACGCCCTTCCTGCGCGGGCTGCGGGCCTCGGCGCCACGGGCGCGCATCGTGCTGGCGGTGCGCCCCGCCGTGGCCGACCTCGCCGTGACCTGCCCGCATGTCGACGCGGTGGTGGCGCCCCATCCGCAGCCGGGCGGCGGCATCGACCTGCGCGGCGTCACGCCCGGCGGCGCCGCGGCCTTCGCGGAGGCGTTCCGCGCCGGCTTCGACCTGACGCTGGTCCCCCGCTACGATTTCGACCGCCACGGTGCCACGGCGCTCGCCGCGAGCAGCCGCGCCCGCGCTGTTGTGGGCTTCTCCGAGACCGTCACGCCCTGGAAGGTGTCGGGCAACGCCGGCTTCGACCGCGCCTACACCCACCGGCTGATGCCGCCGCCGGGCCGCCACGAGGTGGAGCAGAACCTCGCCTTGCTGCGCTTCGCCGGCGGGGTTCCGGACGGGGACGGGGTGGAGTTGCGTCTGACCGCGGAGGACCGGGCGGAGGCCGCCCGCCGGCTGACCGAAGCGGCGGGGGAGCGGATCATCGCCGTGGCGCCGGGGGCGGCGGCCGCGCGCCGCGAATACCCGCCGGACCGGCTGGCGGCGGTGGTCGCCGTGGTGGCGATCGCGCTCGGCGCGCGGGTGGCGGTTGTCGGCACGGAGCTGGAGCGGGCGACGGCGGAGCGGATCGCCGCGGCCCTGCCGGGGCGGGTGACCGACCTCACCGGACGGACCGGGCTGCGACAAGCGGCGGCGGTGATCGAGCGGACGGCGGGGCTGATCGCCATGGATTCCGGCCCGGCCCATCTGGGGGCCGCCGTGGGCGTGCCGGTCGCTGTCTTCTCCTGCCATCCGGTGGGCGGCGACCCCAACCACTTCCACGCGCCGGAACGCTTCCGTCCCTGGTGCGCGCGGGCGCTGGTGTTGCGGCCCGCGACGGCGCTTGCGCCCTGTCAGCCGGAAAGCTGCACGGCGGCGGAGGCGCATTGCATCGCGTCGATTCCGCCGGACTTGGCGGCGGCGCGCATCCTCGCCCTGTTCGGCGGGCGTGGTGGTGCATCGCCCTGAACCGCCCGTCCATCGGTCAGTGTGGCCGATGGGCAACCCGTGATGCCACCGGATCGGCGAAGCCCTTTCGGAGTGCCGCTTTCCGGCCTGTGGCGGCGCTGCATCACTCCCCGATATTTCGCGATACGGAAGCCACGCCCCTGGCACGAACGCCCCTGGAAACCGTATCTTATATGCATTGCAACATCAGCCGGTCCGTGAGGGATCATGAAGTCGTTCTTGTCCTCGCTTCAGCGGGATTGGGCGTCCTGGAGCCCGGTCGAGCGTTTCGTCGCCGTCGGCTTCGTCACGGTGGCCCCGGTCGCCTCGCTGGCTTTCCTGCTCGCCCACTGACCGGCCTTGAATCCGGCGCTGTCCTTATCGGCGCCCGAAGGCACGCGCACGCATCCCTTGGCCCCGTCCTGCGTCCGGTGCGATACAGGAGGAGAGAAGGAACGGACGAACCGTTCCGGCAGGAGAGGGATGACGAATCATGGGCGATAAGGTTGCCATCATCACCGCGGGCGGCAGCGGCATGGGTGCCGCGGCGGCGCGGCGTTTGGCGGCGGACGGGTTCAACATCGCGGTGCTGTCCTCCTCCGGCAAGGGGGAGGCTCTGGCGGAGGAACTGGGCGGGATCGGCGTGACCGGTTCGAACCAGTCCGCCGAGGATCTGGAGCGTCTGGTGACCCGGACGATGGAGCGCTGGGGCCGCATCGACGCGCTGGTGAACAGCGCCGGCCACGGCCCGCGCAAGCCGCTGCTGGAGCTGACCGACGAGGACTGGCACAAGGGGATCGAGGTCTATTTCCTGAACGTCGTCCGCGCGGTCCGGCTGGTGACCCCGGTCATGGTGCGCCAGAAGGGCGGGGCGATCATCAACATCTCGACCGCCTGGGCCTTCGAGCCGAGCCCGATGTTCCCGACCTCCGCCGTCGCGCGGGCCGGGCTGGCGTCCTTCACCAAGCTGTTCGCCGACCAGTACGCCGCCGACAATGTGCGGATGAACAACGTGCTGCCCGGCTGGATCGACAGCCTTCCGGCGACGGAGGAGCGGCGCCAGGGCGTGCCGATGGCCCGCTACGGCAAGAGCGAGGAGATCGCGGCGACCGTCGCCTTCCTCGCCTCCGACGGGGCCGGTTACATCACCGGACAGAACATCCGGGTGGACGGCGGCCTGTCGCGGTCGGTCTGAGAAGCATTCCTCAAAAAAAATCGGTGCGGGTGGCGCCCCTTCCGGAACGCCGCCCGCACCGCGAGGTGAAGCGAGGGGGATCGCCTCAGCTCTTGTTGCCGACGATGGCCTGATACTGCTTCCAGATCTCAGGGTAGCGACGGACATAGTCCTGGTTGACCTTGTTGGCGATCTCGCGGAACTTCGCCTGCTCGGCCTCGGGGGCCACGGCCAGCCGCCCGCCCTGGGCGATCATCTGGTCCATGGTCTTCTTGTCGGCGTCGATGGCGCGCTGCCATTGCTTGGCGATGATCTCGTTGGTGGTCGTCTCCACCACCTGGCGCAGGTCGTCGGGCAGACCCTTCATCCACTTGTCGTCGACCAGGACGGAGTAGGTGAGCAGGCTCATGCCCGGCACCAGCGAGGCGACCTTGGCGGCGTTGGTGCCGACCATCTCCCAGCCGCCGGCGGAGGTGTAGATGCCGTCGATGGCCCCCTGCATCAGCGCCGCCGCCATTTCGGAGGCGGGCATCGACACCGGGCTGGCCCCGAAGTCGCGCATCAGCAGCTGCAGGACGCGCCCGCCGGTCAGGCGGATCTTGCTGCCCTTCAGGTCGCCGACCGAGGCGACCTCCTTGTCCTTGAACAGGAAGATCAGGTCGGCCGTGCGCATCAGCCCCATGACGCGGATGCCCTTGTCGGACACCAGCCCGGACAGCAGCTTGGACACCTCCTGCGCGGTTTCCGGCTTGGACATCGCGGCGTCGGTGACCGCGAAGGGCAGGTTCACCACGCCATACTGCGGGGCGATGCTCTCAAGCTGCACGCTGACCGGCCAGACCATGTGCACGGCGCCCGACCCGAGGGCGGCGACGGCGTCCTTGTCCTTGTAGAGCGTGCCGGAATGGAAGACCTTCGGCTTGATGCGGCCCTTCGAGCGCTCCTCGATCAGGGCCGCATACTCGTCCATCATCTTGGCGGTCCAGTGGGACGTCGCGATCTCGTCCGTCATCACCATCTCGACCGGCGCCGCCTGCGCGCGGGCCTGGCCCGGCGTCCCGGCGGCCAGCCCGGCCACGGTCATTCCGACCAGCAGCGTCCTCGCCCAAAATGGCCTGAACAGTGACGGATTGAACATTGGCTTCCCTCCCATGGCTGCGTTCGGACGCTTCTGGCCCGCTTGTCCGAACGATCATAGGGGAAAACTGTGCGGTGTGCCAACATTATTGTACGGACAACTATACGCCATGGGCCGATCGCCGCCGCCCTTATGTCTTGCGGCGCGACCAGAACAGGACCGCCGCCGCCCCGGCCAGCGGGAAGGCCGTCATCAGCGCGAAGGTCTCGCCGTAGCTGCCGACCGTATTGAACAGGGTGGCGAACAGCGCCGGCCCGACGACCACGCCGGAGAAGGTGAACATCAGGGCGCCGCCGGTCGCCGTGCTGGCCGTGCCCTTCGGGGCGACCCGCGCCACCTCCGCCAGGAACACGCCGTTCCAGCCGATGGCGGCGATGCCGAACACCGTCAGCACGCCGATCACCGCGGGCACCGGCCAGCTCGGTCCCAGGCCGGCGGTGGCCAGGGCCGAGGCGGCGGACAGCCCGCCGATGCCGCCCAGCACCGCCACGCCGGAGCGCAGCCGGTCGGCCAGCAGCCCCCAGCCGATGCGCGCCCCCGCCCCCGCCGCCTGCATCACCGACACGGCCAGCCCGGCGGACACGATGGACCAATGCAGGTCGTGCACCAGCATGTTGACCGTGAAGGCCATCAGCGACAGTTGGATCGCCGAGAAGAAGAAGCCCATCAGCGCGAAGCCGCGCAACGCCGGCACCCGCCAGACCAGCCGCGGCCCCTCCATCAGGTTGCCGCGGATCGGCAGGCCGGGGCTGCGGTCGTCGTCCCACACCCGGCGGCCCGGCGCGAAGAGGACCAGCAGCAGCGCGAACATGCCGGCCACCGCCAGCGCCGCCCCGCGCCAGCCGGCGATCTCGCCGATCCCCGGCAGGGTCAGCCCGGCCAGCACGCCGGCCAGCGGCACGCCGGTCTGCTTCAGCGAGAAGACCAGATTGCGCCGCGCCGGCGGGGTGAAGCGGTTCAACAGGTGGGAGGAGGAGGGGTTCACCAGCCCGTAGCCGATGCCGAGCAGCACCGACGCCAGCGCCGCGACCCACAAATAGCCGGTGGCGATGCCCAGGCAACCGACCAGCCCCAGAGCCAAGGCCAGGATGCCGACCGTCCCGGCGCCCCAGCGGCGGACCACCAGACCGGCGAAGGCCGACACCAGCGCGGCGGCGCTGTAGATGACGCTGATCTGGTAGCCGACCGCCTCCGACCCCACCCCCAGCGAGGCGGCGGCCAGCGGGGCGACCGTCGCCAGCGTCAGGACCGACAGGGTGGCGACGGTCTGGACGCTGGTCACCTCCGCCAGCAGCAGGGGAAAGGGGGCGGGCGGGGTTTCTTGCGTGGTCATGGGGGTCCGTACAAGTGGCGGTGGCGCGGTGCGCATGAACGGGCAATCCCTGGCTACAGCATTCCGGCGCGGCGGGCCAATGCCAGGATTCGATGGGACCCCAGCACCAGGGGCCGCTCGACCAGCTTGCCGTCGAGCACGCAGACCCCGCCGCCCGCCGCCTCGAAGGCGGCCAGGACCCGCCCGGCGTGGATGACCGCCTCCGGCGACGGGGTGTAGGCGTCGTGAATGGCGGCGATCTGCTTGGGATGGATGGCCGAGCGCGCGGTGAAGCCGTGCAGGACGCTGCGCGCCAGTTCCCGGCGGTAACCTTCCTCGTCGTCCAGCGCGATCCACGGCATGTCCAGCGCGTCCAGCCCGAAGCGGGCGGCGGCGTGCACGATCCGGGTGCGGGCCTGCACCAGCGGCTCCCAGGACAGCGGCACGCGCAGCTCCGCCGACAGGTCGGCCCCGCCGAACATCAGGAAGGACAGGCGGGGGGAGGCCGCGGCGATCGCCATGACGTTCTCCAACCCGTCGGCGCTCTCGATCAGCGCGCCGAGCGCGCCGGGCAGATTGCGCTCGTCGAGAAGCCCGGCGGCCAGCCGGACGTCCTCGGCCCCGTCCACCTTCGGCAGCAGGATGCCCGCCCAGCGCGGCGCGGCGCCGTCCGGAAGATCGGTCAAAGCGAGGATGTCGATCAGGCCGGTGCGGCTGCGCACCGAATTGGTTCGAACGAAAACCGCCGGCCCGCCCGCGTCGGTGTGCTCCCGCAGGAAGGCGCAAACGGCGGCGCGGGCACTGTCCTTGTCGCCGGGGGCCACCGCGTCCTCCAGATCGATGATGACCGCGTCGGCGCCGGCCCCCAGGGCCTTGGCGAAACGGTCGGGACGGGCGCCGGGAACGAACAGGTAGGAGCGGCGGACCGGCGATTCCGGCGCCGTTGCTGCGTTCTGCGGATTGTTGGGCATGAAAACGCTTTCCAAGGGTGAAGGGGCGTGTTATTTGTACGTACAACATGCTATCACACGCGCTGAACATGTCACCTTGAAATGATCGGCGCCCCGCAATCATCCCTCCGATCCGCAGACAAGAGACTCCCGCCCATGCCCGATGTTCAGGAACCGCGGACCATCGTCGCCGACCTTGGCCGCTACCTTGAGGATTTCACCGTCGGCGATGTCTACGAGCACCGCCCCGGCCGGACCATCACCGAAGCGGACAACATCCAGTTCAGCCTGCTGACGATGAACCGCCACCCCATGCACTGCGACCACGCCTTCGCCGAGAAGTCGGAGTTCGGCAAGCCGCTGGTCAACAGCGGCCTGACGCTGGCCATGGTGCTGGGCATGACGGTGGACGACGTCTCCTACAAGTCCGTCGCCAACCTCGGCTGGAAGGAGATCAAGCTGGTCGCTCCGGTCTTCCCCGGCGACACGATCTACGCGCGCTCCAAGGTGCTGGACGTGCGCGAATCCAAGAAGCGCCCGACCCAGGGCATCGTGACCACCTACACCGAGGGCTACAAGGCCGACGGCACGGTCTTCGTGACCTTCGAACGGGCCAGCCTCGTCCCCAAGCGGGGCCACGGCGTCGGCGACTGATCTGGGGCGACTGATCCGGGGCGACTGATCCGGGGCGACTGATCCGGACAATCCGACAGCCCCGTCCGACAGCCGCGTCCGACAGCACTGATGGCCCGAGAAGAACAAAAGGCCAGGGAAAACAAAAGGGAGGAACCATGCCCGCCACCGATCCCGCCACCAACTCGATCGCCGCCACGCTGGCGGCCTTCGTCGCCGACACGCCCGACGACGCCATCCCGGCGGAGGTCCGCACCCGCGCGCCGCACCATATGCTGGACGCCGTGGGCATCGCGCTGGCCTCGACGCGCTACGACTTCGCCCACAAGACGCTGACCGCGCTGCGCGGGCTGGCGGGGGAGGGGCCGGTGCCGGTGATCGGCATGCCCGCCTCGCTGCCCGCCCGCGACGCGGCGACGGTCAACGGGCTGCTCTGCCACGGCCTCGATTATGACGACACCCACATCGGCGGCGTCATCCACCCGACCGCCAGCGTGATGCCCGCCGTGCTGTCGGCGGCGGCGATGACCGGGGCGGACGGCCGTTCCGTGGTCAGCGCCTATGTGCTGGGCGTCGAGGTGGCGGCCCGGCTCGGCGCGGTGGCGCGCGGCGGCTTCCATCAGGTGGGCTTCCACCCGACGGGCATGATCGGCGTGTTCGGCTGCGCGCTGGCCGCCGGCCGGCTGCTCGGCCTGACCCGTGCGCAACTGGCCGCCGCCCAGGGCATCGCCCTGTCGATGGCGAGCGGCAGCCTGGAGTTCCTGGAGGACGGTGCCTGGAACAAGCGCCTGCATCCCGGCTGGGCGGCGGCGGCGGGCATCACCGCGGCGGCGCTGGCCCGCGAGGGCTTCACCGGCGTCACCCGCCCCTATGAAGGCCGCTTCGGTCTGTTCAACGCCTATCTCGGCAAGGAGGCCGGTCGCGCCGATCTGGGCATCGCCACCGCCGGCCTCGGCGGGACGTGGGAGCTGATGGCGACGGCGATCAAGCCCTATCCGGCCTGCCACTTCACCCACGCCTGCGTGGACGCCGCCCTGGAGCTGCGCCGCGACGGCCTCGACCTCGCGCGCATCCGCCGCATCGAGGCGCTGGTGCCCGAGCAGGTCGTCAAGACCGTCTGCGAGCCGGAGGCCAACAAGAAGCGCCCCTCCAACTCCTACGACGCGCAGTTCAGCGTGCCCTTCCTGGTCGCCGCCGCGCTGGTGCGCGGGCGCCTGACCCTGGCGGAGTTGGAGAACGACGCGCTGGGCGACGCGGCGATCCTCGACATCGCGTCGAAGGTGTCCTACCGCCACGACCCGGACTCGCCCTTCCCGAAGGCCTATTCGGGCGAGCTGGTCATCACGCTCGACGACGGGCGGGAACTCCGTCACCGCGAGCACATCAACCGCGGCGCCGCCGACCGTCCGCTGTCCAACGCCGAGATCGTGGACAAGTACCGCGGCAACGCCGCCATGGCCGTGAACGAGACCGCCGCGGCGCGCATCGCCGACGCCGTCCTCGGCCTCGACGCCAGCCCGTGCGCGGCGGACTCCCTGTCCGTGCTGTCGCCGTCCGTCCGCTGACCATCCAATCCGGGAAACACGCCATGAGCGAGACCACCACCATGAACGACGCGGAACGCGACGAGCAGGAACGCCTGATCCTCGACAGCGTGGACCGCTTCCTCGACCGCCACGTCCGGCCGGTCGCCCTGAAGCTGGAGCATGACGACACCTACCCCGACGAGATCGTCGAGCGGATGAAGGAGCTGGGCCTCTTCGGGGCGACGATCCCCGAGGAGTATGGCGGGCTCGGCCTGCGCCCCTCCACCTACGCCAAGATGATCGAGCGCATCTCGTCGGTTTGGATGTCGCTGACCGGCATCATGAACTCGCACCTCATCATGGCCTTCATCGTCACCAAGACGGGGACGGAGGAGCAGAAGGCCGCCTTCCTGCCGCGCTTCGCCACCGGCGAGCTGCGCGGCGGCCTTGCCCTGACCGAGCCGGACTGCGGCACCGACCTGCAGGCCATCCGCACGGTGGCCCGGCGCGACGGCGACGATTACGTCATCAACGGTTCGAAGACCTGGATCACCAACGGCATCCAGGGAAGCTGCTTCGCCCTTCTGGTCAAGACCGACCCGACGGCGCAGCCCCGCCACAAGGGCATGTCGATGGTCCTGGCCGAGAAGGGGCCGGGCTTCAAGGTCAGCCGCAAGCTGGAGAAGCTGGGCTACAAGGGCATCGATTCCGCCGAGCTGGTCTTCGAGGACTACCGCGTCCCGGCCGACCGGCTGATCGGCGGGGTCGAGGGCCGCGGCATGGCCTGCGCCATCTCCGGCCTGGAGCTGGGTCGCGTCAACGTGGCGGCGCGCGGCGTCGGCGTCGCCCAGGCGGCGCTGGACGAATCCGTGAAGTACAGCCAGCAGCGCAAGACCTTCGGCAAGCCGATCCACGAGCATCAGGCCGTGGCGATGAAGCTGGCCGACATGGCAACCCGCGTCTCCGCGGCGCGGCTTCTCGTGCAGCAGGCGGCCAACGCGCTCGACCGCGGTGAACGTTGCGACTACGAGGCCGGGATGGCGAAGCTCTTCGCCTCCGAAGCGGCGGTGGAGAACGCCATGGACGCCATGCGCATCCACGGCGGCTACGGCTATTCCAAGGAGTTCGTGGTGGAGCGGCTCTACCGCGACGCCCCCCTGCTGTGCATCGGCGAGGGCACCAACGAGATCCAGCGCCTCATCATCGCCAAGCGGCTGATCGAGCAGAATCCGGTGTGAGTGCGGGTGGTCGCCACGGGCCCCCACCCTAACCCTCCCCCGCTTCGCAGGGGAGGGGACTTCTCTCCTCCCCCTGCGAAAGCGGGGGGAGGCCGGGAGGGGGGCAAGCGCAGCCACTTCGCTCCACACCCCGCACACCCCCATCAGGGAGACACCGCGTGCTACCCCTCGAAGGCGTCACCGTCATAGCCGTGGAGCAATACGGCGCCGGCCCGTTCGGCACCATGCTGCTGGCCGACCTCGGGGCCGAGGTCATCAAGGTCGAGAATCCCGCCGAGGGCGGCGAGGTCGGCCGGCATGTCGGCCCCCATTTCTTCGGCCCCGGCAACAGCCACTTCTACCAGTCCTTCAACCGCAACAAGCGCAGCATCACACTCAACCTGAAGCACCCCGAGGGCATGGCGGTGCTGCACGAGCTGGTGCGCCACGCCGACGCCGTGCTGGACAACCTGCGCGGCGACCTGCCGGACAAGCTGGGCCTGACCTACGAGCATCTGAAGGCGGTCAACCCGAAGATCGTCTGCGCCCACCTGTCCGCCTACGGGCGCACGGGACCGCGGCGGGCCTGGCCGGGCTACGACTATCTGATGCAGGCGGAGGCCGGCTACCTGTCGGTCACCGGCGAGCCGGACGGCCCGCCCGCCCGCTTCGGCATGTCGGTGGTCGACATGATGACCGGCCTGATGACCGCCTTCGGCCTCGTCTCCGGCGTGGTCGGGGCGCGGGCCAGCGGCAAGGGCACGGACGTGGACGTCAGCCTGTTCGACACGGCGCTGCACAACATGACCTACCTCGCCACCTGGTACCTCAACGGCGGCCACAACCAGGGGCGGGAGCCGCGCTCCGCGCATCCGTCCCTCACCCCGTCGCAGCTCTACCGGACGCGCGACGGCTGGCTGTTCGTCATGTGCAACAAGGAGAAGTTCTGGCCGGTCTTCTGCGACAAGATCGGCAAGCCGGAATGGGGCGAGGACCCGCGCTTCCGCAGCTTCAAGGACCGGCTCGCCAACCGCGAGCAGCTCACCGTCCTGCTGGACGAGGTGCTCGGCCAGCGCGACACGGCGGAGTGGGTGGAGATCCTCGGCGGCGCGGTTCCCGCCGCCCCGGTCCTCGACATCGCCCAATCGCTGGAAAACCCCTTCGTCCGCGACAGCGACCGGGTGGCCGATTTCGCCTACCCGGACGGGTCGGCCCCGGACGGAAATGGTAAGGTGCGGATGCTGACCGGGCCGGTGCGCATCGGCGGCGAGACGTTGCCCACCCGCACCGCCCCGGCGCTGGGCGCCGACACCGAGGACGTGCTGGGCCGCATCGGCATCGGGCCGGAGCGGATCGCCGCCCTGCGCGAGCAGGGGGCGCTGTGAAGGCCGCCGTTCGCCCGGCCTCCGTCCGCCCGTCCGCCGCGGAGGGGCCGCGCTTCCAGGAGATCCTGGACGCGCTGCGCGCCGACATCGCGGGTGGGCGGGTCGGGGTCGGCGAACGGCTGCCGACCGAACAGGAGCTGTGCCTGCGTTTCTCCGCCAGCCGCTACACGGTGCGGGAGGCGCTGCGCCGGCTCCAGGATCTCGGCCTGATCGCGCGTCGCCAGGGCTCGGGGTCGGTGGTGACCGCCGCCCGCCCCGACGGGCGGTTCCACAACACGCTGTCCAGCCTCGCGGAGATCGGGCAGTACGCCTCCTCCACCCGGCTGGAGGTGCTGGCGGTGGAGAAGATCCTGGTGGAGGGGCGGACGGCGGAGCTTCTGCGCTCCCAGCCGGACACGCCCTGGGTCCGGGTCGTGGCGCTGCGCCGCCAGCCGGGGGAGCGGACGCCGCTCTGCTACACCGAGGTGTTCCTGCCGGCCGCCTTCGACGATGTGGCCCAGGCCATCGGCACCTTTCCGGTCGCCGTCTACGCGGTGCTGGAAAGCCGCTACGGCCTGCGCATCGAGGAGGTCGTGCAGTCGATTGAGGCCACCTCGGCGGACGCCAATCTGGCGTCCCGCCTGTCGGTGGAGGTTGGCACGCCGATCCTGGTGGTGATCCGCCATTATCTGGACGCCGAAGGAAACGCGCTGGAGGTTGCGGTCAGCAGCCACGCGGCCGGACGATACCGCTATGAAATGACGCTGCAACGATCCGGGTAAGGGGGCCATTAAGGCCCTGCCTGCGGCGAACGGCCGGAAGAGCCGCGCGGGGACAGCACCGGAAGGGAGGGAAGGAATGACGGAAAACCTCATCGGGGACGCCGCGGCTTGCGCACGGACCCTGGCCAGGATTCAGGGGGTGGCCCTGGACGATGCCGACGCCGCCCTGTGCGGGCGCCTGCTGGCCGCCGTGCCGGGAATGCTGGCGGCGGCGCATTCCGGCGGCTCGCTGTTCGACGTGCCGCTGGGCGCCCATACCGCGCTGGTGGCCGGAACCATTACCGGGGAGCGGGCATGACCGATCCCACATCGCTGACCCTGACGGACGCCGCAAGGGCGGTCCGCGACGGTGCGCTGCGGGCGGAAGCCCTGGTCGACGCCTGTCTGGACCGCATCGCCCGGCTGAATCCGACGCTCAACGCCTTCCTGTCGGTCGAGCCGGAGGAGGCGCTGTCCGCCGCCCGCGCCGCCGATGCGGAGGCGCGGGCCGGACGGCCGCGCGGGCCGCTGCACGGCGTGCCGCTGGCCCACAAGGACATGTTCCATCGCGCCGGCAAGCGCTGCACCTGCGGGTCCCCGACGATCCGCGGCGGCTTCCGCCCGGAGCGGACGGCCACGGTGCTGGAGCGGCTGGACGCGGCGGGCGCGGTGACGCTCGGCACGCTGCACATGGCCGAGTTTGCCATGGGGCCGACCGGCCACAACGCCCATCTCGGGCGCTGCCGCAACCCCTGGGACCCCGACCGCATCACCGGCGGCTCCTCCTCCGGCTCCGGTGCGGCGGTGGCGGGGCGGCTGGCCTTCGGCTCGCTGGGATCGGACACCGGCGGGTCGGTGCGGCTTCCGGCGGCGCTGTGCGGCGTGGTCGGGCTGAAGCCGACGCAGGGGGCGACGCCGATGGACGGCGTGATGCCGCTGTCGGAAAGCCTGGACTGCGTCGGCCCGCTGGCGCGCAGCGCCGAGGACGCGGCGACGCTGTTCTCGGTCATCACCGGGCGGGCGGACGCCGCAAACGCCATCGGCCAGGGGGTCGAGGGGCTGCGGCTGGGCATCCCGCGCCAGTTTTACTACGACGGCCTGGACCCCGCCGTGGCCGCCGCGCTGGAGCAGGCGCGGGCGGTGCTGGAGCGCGGCGGCGCCCGCGTCGTCGACGTGGACATTCCCGACCACGAGCCCTACGGCGACCTCGCCAACCTCGTCTTCACGCCGGAGGCGGCGGCCGTTCATGCGCCGTGGCTGCGCGAGCGCCCGCAGGACTACGGACCGCAGGTGCGCGCACGGCTTCTGCAGGGGCTGATGGTGCCGGCGGCCTCCTACCTCCAGGCGAAGCAGCTTCGCGCGCTTCATCTCCGGGCGATGATCGACGGCCCCTTCGCCCAATGCGACGCGTTGTTCGTTCCCGCCCTGCGCAGCCGCGTGCCGACCGCCGCGCAGACCGACGTGGGCGCCGGGCCGGCGATGGCCGCGGTGGTCGCCGGGGTGGCGGCGCTGACGCGACCGGTGTCCTACCTCGGCCTGCCGGCGCTCGTCACGCCCGCGGGCTTCGATCCGGACGGGATGCCCATCGCCATGCAACTCGTCGGGCGCCCGCAGGCGGAGGCCACGCTGCTGCGCATCGCCGACGCCTACGAGCGCGCCACCGGCTGGCTGCGCCGCGTCCCCCAGACACAGGTCTTCTCGTGAAGGGAGTTCCACCCATGCCGGGAACCGATACATTGACGTCCGCGGCGACTTCTGCGGCGACCTCCGCGACCCCACACACCGAGGCGGAAGACGCCGCCTCGTCGCCGGGCCGCGGCCTGCCGGGCTGGTGGAGCTTCATCGAGGACCGCATCCTCCTGAACGTCGCCACGATCCTGATGATGGCGGCCATCGGCTTCATGTTCTACGAGGCGTCCAGCCGCTCCCTCCTGTCGGAGAGCCACTGGTGGGCGGAGGAACTGGTCCGCTTCCTGGTGGTGTGGAGCGTCCTGCTGTCGCTGGGCGTCGGCACGCGGCATGGCCACTACATCCGCATGGACCTGCTGTTGAACATGATGCCGCACCGGGTGCGGCTGGCCTTCGCCTGGCTGAACAGCCTGATCGGGCTGGCCTTCAGCGTGCTGCTGGTGATCGCCGGCGTCCAGGAGGTCACGCATCTCCAGGCGATCGGCATGTTCACCGAATCCAACCTCGACCTGCCGCTGTGGACAGTCCGGCTGGTGCTGCCGCTGGGCGGGGTGCTCTACGGCTTCGCCTTCGTCGGCAACATCATCCTGCTGCTGCGCGGCCACGACCCCGATCCGCCCGTCGAGGGCGAGAATCTCTGAACGACGGCTGAAAAAGGGGAGGAAACACCATGACCACCATTGTTGCCGTCGTCAGCCTGCTGTTCTTCGTGGCCGCGGGCGTGCACATCGCCCTGGCGCTGGGCGTCATCGCGGTCGGCCTGCTGACCTTCAACTTCAACATCCCGGTCGTCCTGGTCGCGCAGATGGCCTGGGATTCCGTGGACAAATACGCGCTGGTCTGCATCCCGTTCTTCATCTTCGCCGGCAACCTGATGTCGCGCGGCAACCTCGCTCTGGTCATCCTGGAGCTGGTCGGGACGCTCATCCGCTACTTCCGCGGCGGCATCGCGCTGGCGCTGGCCATGTCCAGCGTGTTCTTCGCCGCGGTCAACGGCTCGTCCGTGGCCTGCGCCGTGGCGCTCGGCCCGGCGGCGGTGAAGCTGATGCCGAAGGAGGGCTATCCGCCCCGCTTCGCCGCCTCGCTGGTGGCGGTCTGCGGCACGCTGGGGCTGATGATCCCGCCGTCGCTGACCTTCATCCTGATCGGCTCCATCGTCGGCCTGCCGATCACCGACCTGTTCATCGCCGGCATCGTGCCCGGCCTGTTCGAGGCGTTCCTGCTCGGCATCACCACGCTGATCGTCAGCCGGCTCAAGGGCTACGGCCATGTCGGCGAGCGTCCGGATTGGAAGGGCTTCGGCCAGCGCCTGCCGGGTGCGGCCGGGGCGCTGATGATGCCGGTGCTCATCATCGGCACGATCTACATGGGCTGGTTCACCCCGACCGAGGTGTCGGCGCTGGCCGCCATCTACGCGGTGGTTCTGGTGACGCTGGTCTACCGCACGGCCAACCTCGTCGCGGTGTGGGAGACGGCGCGGGAGTCGGTGCTCCAGACCGTGATGATCTACGGCGTGCTGCTCGGCTCCGGTCTGCTGACCGCGGTGCTGACCCGCCTCGGCCTGTCCGCCGAGCTGACCGCGATGCTCAAGGAGGCGCAGGTTTCCCCCTTCGAGTTCCTGCTGGCGGTCAATCTGCTGCTGCTCGTCATCGGCATGTTCCTGGACGGCGTGTCGATGATCGTGCTGCTGGCGCCGATCCTGTTCCCGATGGCGCAGGCGGTGGGGGTGAACCCGATCCACTTCGCCGTCATCATGACCGCGCTAGTGGAGGTGGCGACCCTGACGCCGCCGGTCGGGCTGAACCTGTTCGTGATGAGCCGCATCACCAAGATGCCGCTTCATTCCATCGTGAAGGGGGTGCTGCCCTTCTATGGGATGCGGGTGGTCGCGCTGGTCGCCATCAACGCATTCCCGGCCCTGTCGCTGGTTCTGCTCACGTAATCCGCCCCACGCGGAACATCCTCGTACGCCGGTTGCATCGGCGCCCCGGCTCGTCCATCTTCCGGCATCATGAGGGATGCGATGTCGGAAGAAGCGGACAGCCTGAAGGACAACAGCGGCGGGGCGGAGCGGGCGGAAACCCCGCTCTACCAGGAGATCGTCCGCACTTTGCTGGAGGAGATCGACGCCGGCGCCTACGCCGTCGGCGATCGCCTGCCGACCGAGCAGGAGCTGTGCAGCCGCTTCGCCGTCAGTCGCCACACGGTGCGCGAGGCGCTGCGCCGGCTTCAGGAGATGGGCTACATCCTGCGCCGCCAGGGATCGGGTTCGGTCCTGGCGGCGCGCCGCGCCGACGGGCGTTTCGTCAACTCCATCAGCTCCCTGGACGAGCTGGTGCAGTACGCCACCTCGACCCGGCTGGAAATCCTCTCGGTGGACCGCATCATCGTGGAGGAGGAACTGGCGGGCCGGCTGGGCTGCCGCCCCGAGACGCAATGGTTCCGCGTCAGCGCGCTGCGCCGCACCCGCGAGACGTCGGAGCCCTTCTCCTACGTCGAGGTTTACATCGACGCTGCCTTTTCCGATGTGGTGCGCAACCTGGAGGTGGTGCAGTACGCCATCTACACGGTTCTGGAGCAGCGCTACGGCGTCCGCATCGCCGAGGTGATGCAGGACATCGAGGCAGCGCCAGCCAGCCTGAACGTCGCCTCGCGCCTGCATGTCCCGCCGCAGTCGCCGATCCTCGTCATCACCCGGCGCTATTTCACCGACGACGGGCGTCTGGTGGAGATCGCCGTCAACACCCATCCGGGCGCCGGCTTCCGCTACACCATGTCCCTGCAGCGGCGCTGAGACGCGCGGCCGTTACGGACGGCGGAACGGTGCCCACCGCGGGTCGAGACCCTCGCGCAGACCCTCGGCCAGCAGGTTGACGGCCAGCGCGACGGCGGCGACGGTGATGGTCGTCGCGGCGATCAGATGGGGGGCGTCGCGCAGGTCGGCCAGCCCGTCGCGGATCAGCGTGCCCAGCGACACCGCCGGTTCCTGGATGCCCAGACCGAGACCGCTCAGCGTCGCCTCCGCCACCATGACCGGGCCGATGGACAGGGCGGCGCGGATGGCGACCGGCCCGGCGACCGCCGGCAACAGATGGCGGCGGACCGTGTGCAGCGGTCCCGCGCCGAGGGCGGCGGAGGCCCGCACATGCTCGGCGGTCCGGTTGGACAGGGCCAGCGCCCGGCACCAGCGGACCTGCGAGGGCCACGCCGCCAGGGCGAGCGTCAGCACCATGGCCTCGGTGCCCGGACCCAGCAGCGCGGCGGCGACGATGGCGAGCGACAGCTCGGGAAAGCCGTGCAGCAGGTCGGCCAGCCGCAGGACCACGGCGTCCGTGCGCCCGCCGATCCAGCCCGCCACCCCGCCCGAGGCGACGCCCAGCCCCACCGCGAGGGTGAGCGCCAGCCCGGCGATGGCGGCGGAGGTTCCCGTCCCGGCGATCAGCCGGGCGGCGACGTCGCGGCCCAGCCCGTCGCACCCCAGCGGGTGGGCGACGGATGGTCCCGCCCAGGCCTGCCCGAGATCCATGGCGGACGGGTCGAGCGGCAGCAGAAGGGCGGCCAGGGCCAGCGGCACCGCCAGCGCCGCCGCGAGGAGCAGGCCGGCGCGTCCGGCGGAGGAGCGCGTGGCGATCACGGCGCCTCCGCATCGTCGCGCAACCCATCGTCGTGCAGCCGCGGATCGGCGAGGCCGATCAGCAGCTCGGCGGTCAGGCTGATGGCGATCTGCATCAGGACGAAGACCAGAACGGCGGCTCCGGCCACCGTGTGGTCGCGGGCCAGCACCGCCTGGACGGTCAACCGCCCCACCCCCGGCAGGGCGAAGACGCTCTCTACCGCCGCCGTGGCGGTGAGGATCGTCCCGGCCACCGACCCGGCCGCCGCCGCCAGTGGTACCAGGGCGTTCGGCAGGGCGTGGCGCAGCAGTAGGGCGACCCGTCCCAGCCCCTTGGCCCGCGCGGTGCGGATGAAGTCACGTCCCAGCACCTCCATCACCTGGGTCCGCGTCAGGCGGGCGATCATCGCCGCCGCCGGCAGGGCCAGCGCCGCCATGGCCCATGGTGGCGTGCCGGACCCCGCCAGCATCAGCCACGTCGCCAGCGCCAGCGGCGGCGTCGACAGGGCCAGCACCGATCCGATGGTCAGGGCCGTGCCCGGCCATGCCCGCCGCACATCGGCGGCGGCGAGGCCCAGTGTGAGACCGAGGGGCAGGGCGAGCGCCGCGGCGCCCGCCATCAGCCCCAGCGTCACCGGCAAGGCTTCGGTCAGCAGCGCCGTCACCGGAACGCCGCCGTAGCGCAGCGATTGGCCGAGGTCGCCCCGCAGGACGGCCAGGGCGTAGGACAGGAATTGAACGGCCAGCGGCTGGTCCAGCCCAGCGTCTTCCCGCAGGCGCCGAATCATCTCCGGGTCGGCGGCCCGCCCATCGACCATCAGCATGACCGGGTCGCCGGGAAGCGCGTGGGAGGCCAGGAAACTCACCAGCACGGCGGCGCCGGTCAGGAGAAGAAGCGCCGGCAGGCGCCGGGCCAATCGCCAAGCCAATCGCCGGGATGAACCGCAGCGGTCGAGCCGGCGTCCCGTCATGGCAACCGGGCGGCGTGATAGTCCGTCGTGCCGTCGGGCCGGATGACCACGCCGGTCACGCCCGGCCGCACCAGCGCCACGAACTGCGGCGCCGGCAGCGGCAGCGCCACGGCCTGGTTCCGGAGCAGGGCCTCGGCGTCCCGGTAGAGCGTGTTGCGGGCGGCGGGGTCGGCGAGGCCGCGCGCCCGCTCCATGAGCCGGTCGAAATCCGGGTTGTGCCAGCGGATGCGGTTGGTCGGGCTGGCGCTGTGCCACTGGGTGGCGAGCTGGTCCATGGGATCGGGGAAATCCGCCGTCCAGCCGTTGATGAACAGCGCCTCGCGACCCTCGTTGATCGCCGCCACGAAGGCCGCGCGCTCCTGGATGCGCACGCCGACCGGAATCCCCAGCATCGCGGTGAGCTGGGCGGCGAAATAGGTCGCCTCCTCGCGCACGTTGGGGCCGCCGGCGATCTGGAGCGGCGGCAGTCCGCGCCCGCCGGGGTAGCCGGCCTCCGCCAGCAGCGCCTTGGCCCGGTCCGGATCGAATGGCGGCAGCGGCACCGCGTCGGGCTGGTAACCGCCCAGGCCGGGCGTGACGAAGCCGTTCGTCAGCGCTGCCCGCCCGGCATGGAGGCCATTCACCGTGGCGGCGCGGTCCAGCGCGAGGCCGACCGCCTCGCGCACGCGCCGGTCGCGGAAGGGCGGGTACAGATCCTGGTTGAGGGCGAGATAGCGCACCTGCGCGCGGGCGAAGGCCGCGATCTGCCCGTCGTAGCGCGGCTGGCGGACCACCGTGCGCACGGCGTTGTCGGGAAGCGGCGCGACGTCCAACTCTCCGGCGTCGTAGCGCGCCAGCAGCGTGTTGGTGTCGGGCAGCACCGCCAGGGACACCGCGTCCACGGTGGGGGCGCCGCCCCAATAATCGGCGTGGGCCTCCAGACGCACGGATTCGCCGCGCCGCCAGGACGCGAGGCGGAACGGCCCGGTGCCGCCGGACGCCCGCTCGTGCCACGCCGGTCCGAACTCGGCCTCCATCCCGCGGTCGACGAACAGGAACGGGTAGAGCGGGAACAGCGCGTCGGGTTCGGTCAGCCGGACGACGAGCGTGTGGGGGGCGGGAATCTCGACGCCGGCCAGCGACGCGGCGGTTCCCTGCTGCAGCGCCGCGGCCCCCTCGACGCCGCGCAGGTAGAAGGCGCTGTAGCCGGGCTGGGGCTTGCGCGTCAGATGGTGTTCCCAGGTCCACAGGACGTCGGCGGCGGTGAACGGGCGCCCCGAATGGAAGCGCACGTCCGGGCGCAGGGTGAAGCGCCAGGTCCGCCCGCCGTCCGGCGTCTCCCAGCGGGTGGCCAGCGCCGGAACGGCGTTGCCGGCGGCGTCGATCGCGGTGAAGCCCTCATAGACCTGCCGGAGAACACCGGAAGAAACCAGTCCGGGGAAGGCGAACGGGTCGATGGTCGTCAGATCGTCGGACAGGCTGGCCCGCAAGGTTCCCGCCATCGCCGGAAACGCGGGACCGGCAACGCCGGTCGCGATGGCCAGAACGGTCAGAAGCAGGCGGATGGCGGCGGTCAGGGGCATGGTGCGGGGCGTTGCCGGGCGGTAGTCGGGGGTGGGAAAACCAGACGCCCCTGCCTCCTTCACGGCCTCCGGCCAGAGCGGAACCGGAATCGCACCGGACGTCCGCCATATGTATGCACAAGAGTGCGTTCATATCCAGGTATTCGCGCCACTGGCGATGCGTCCAGCACCATACCCGGATTCGATCAGGCGCGCGACCCGAAATGCCAGCAGATCGTCGTCACCTGCCGCACGATTCCTGCCTGGTTGCGCAGCCCCGTCTTGCCCAGGATGGACGAGACCTGATTGTAAACGGTGCGCCGTTCCACCCCGCGGTCCTCGGCGATCTCGTCGACGCTCCGCCCGGAGCACAGTGCCAGCGCGATCTCGGCCTCCGATCCGGTGATCTGGAGAAGCTCGGCGACGGCGCGCGCCGACACGGCGGGCAGCACGTCCGGATCGACGAGGGTCAGGAGGAGGATGCCGGTCATCGGGCCACCGCTTCCGACGCTCTGGGCCGGCGGTTCCGACAGGGTGGCGAAATAGGGTGACGGCTGGTCCAGGCGCGAGACGCGCAGCGTGATCGGCGTGCGGGTGCGGCGGCGGAAGAAGCCGGCGGCCCGCTTCGACAGTTCCGCCTGTTCGGCCGGGGCGTCGGGGATGCACAGCCGGCCGCCGACCATGGTCAGCCCGTCCCCCCGCGCCACGATGGAGGCGAAGGACTGGTTGCCGTCGATGACCTGGCAGCGCGGCGTCAGAAGCGCCGCCGGGTAGGGCAGGGCGTCGAGCAGCCGCAAGACGAAGGAGGGCCGGCCCGACGACGGCAGGACACTGCCGCCGTTGAGGGAAATCAAGCTGTCGAAGCCACCCCGGACGCTTTCCTGGACGTTGCTGGTGACGTCGCGGCGGATCTGGTACCACCAGCCGTCCGTGTCATCCAACCGCTCATAGGTGATCTGGATGACCCGCCCGTCGGAATGGAGCGTGAAGGATTGCCAGAACCTGTTGAACCGGCGGAGATCCTCGGCGTAGCCGATCCATCGCGCCGGATCGGAATAGATGGTGTCCGAGCCGAACTTCTTATGCTTCACGCACTCCCACACGATGTCGCGGAACGTCACCGAGCGTGAGAAGTCGATGAAGGGATAGATCGTCTTCTGCTTGTCGTTGGTCGCCAGCAGCGTGTCGCTCTTGTCGAAGACGGTCAGCGCCGCGTTCATGTCCCGGGCGCGGCTGGAGAGGTCGTGGACCAGATCGGACATCAATCCTTCCTCCCTTTCGCGGCCGGAGGTGACGGGGTGCGCCCCTGACCGTGGCCTGGGCCGCCGGTCAGGAGAGCGTACGCGGAGCGCGCTGCCATTTGAGCGAATTTAGCAGCAAAACCACCGCGTCATGCAACGGTCAATACGATGGGGTCAATACGATGGTATGACGCTCAGGCCGCCTCGACCGTGAGGTAGCAGCCGGCGAGTTCCTCCGTCCGCAGTTCCACGCCGAGCGTCGCCCGGAACGCGTCCTGGGTGTTGGCGACGGCCTTCTGCCACGCGGCGTCGTCGGGAGCGTCCGGGTGATGGTGGACCCGGGCGCCGACCAGCCGCATCATGTCCGCCTCGTAGCGGTCCATGAACAGGATGTGCTCGTGCCACGCCGCGTCCGCCGCCTTCGTCGGGACCAGGATCAGGTTCGGCTTCGCCGCCACGACGACGAGGAACTGCCGGTAGGCCTCGACCGACGCCGCGGCCTGGTCCGACGTGTAGCCGGCCGTCTCGAGCCGCTTGCTGATGAAGGAGAGGTCGAGGTTCGCCGGCTGCACGGTCGAGCCACGTTCGCAGTTGTCGTTCATTCTCGATGGTCCTTTCAGAAGGGAATGAGGTTCACGTCGGTCCTCAAAGACCTCCGCTCGATGACGCCGGACCGCGCCCTGCGGGAAAACACTGCCCGCGGTGGCACCCGGCAGGATTCAGGCGGGAGGTGTCCTGACCGGCGGTGTCCCGCCGGCCGGTGCCAGTGCGTGGCACCGTTCGGCTTGATCCGGCGGACGCCGTGGGCAAGCCGCCAAGGCTGCGTTCGTGTGCGCCGCGCGTCCCGTACGCTCCTGCAACAGGCCCGCCATGCGCCCCTCCTGCATACCCGAGTGTATCATAGTGACGGTTGTGCACACGCTCAAGAACTTATCGCGTATTTGTATTGAATCTGCGCATGACGGTTTCTCAGGGTGGAATACATACGCAATCATTTTCGTGTGGGTGATCGCCGATTCTTGTGAAACATCTCACTTGATAGGATCGTTTTCGTTGCTATCCGCGGAAGAGTTGGTGTCTTCTGCGCAAGGTTGCAAATCCATGCCAGCGCTATGGGGTTCCAGATGCAAGACCGGTGAGCGCATCCCTTTTCTTCGCCATGGCTCAACGGACTGCTCGCAGAGGCTTTGCGGCGTCCGGTTCCCGACGGGGCCGTGGACGCTCTGATCCTTGCGGATCTTTTTGCCGCGCTCGCGCCGTCGGGTGGCTTCGACTCCGCGACGACGGTGCCGCTCGAGCTGGCGGCCCTGCGGGGTCATCGCCGCCTGGGGGCTGGAATGGGTGAGGCGTCACGCGGGGAAGCGGGTTGCGGACTCGTTTCAAGGCTCAGGGCAGCAGGATCGCCGACTGCCATTGCTGCAGGAACCGCTCCCGCTTCAGCCGGTCGAGGAACACCAGCAGGGCGGGGCTGAGGGCGATGGGGTGCAGCGGCGCCGCCGTGCTGGAGCGCAGGCCGGACGCCGACGCCTCCCGCTTGATCCCGGAGGAGATGGCGTACAGGGCGGAGCGGTCGGCCACCACCTCCTGCCCGCGCGGCGACAGCAGATAGTCGATGAACTGGCCGGCCAATTGCGGCCGGGGCGCCGTCCGGGGGATCACCGCGACGCGGGAGATGACCAGCGTGTAGTCCTCCGGCACCACGATGCCGATGGCCGCCCCCGCCGCCGCCCGCGCCCGTGCGTAGGAGCCGAGGACGTTGTAGGCGATCAGCACCTCCCCCCGCTCCACCATGTCGAGGATCTCGCCGGAGCAGCAGGCCAGCCGCGCCTGGGCGTTGCCCATCATCGCGACGAGCTGCCAGTACTGGCCGAACAGCAGGGCGTCGTGGGATGCCAGCAGATAGCCGATGCCGCTGGTGGCGGTGTCGTAGGTGGCGACGCGCCGGCTGAAGCGCGCCGGGTCGTCGCGCAGCAGCCGGATCAGCGCCGGGCGCGTGCGCGGCACCTCGGCGTCCGGCAGAAGGTCGCGGTTGTAGGCGATCACCGCCGGCTCGAAGGTGAAGCCGAACGCCTCGTCCCGCCAGTTCGCCCAATCCGGCAGCGCGTCCGTCAGGGCGGAGCGGTGGGGCTGGGTGTAGCCGTCGTTGGCCAGCTTCACCTGCAGGTCGGAGGCGGAGCTGATGAGCAGGTCGGGCGTCTCCGCCGCCGCCCCCTTGGCCGCACCCCCCTTGGCCGGCACGGCCACCGCCTCGGCGTAGAGGTCGGCGGTGTCCATGTCCTTGTATTCGATGGTGACGTCGGGGTGGAGCTGCTGGAAGTCGAGGACCAGCGGCTCGATGGCCTGCCGGTCGGTGGCCGAATGGATGCGCAGCCGCTCCCGCTCGCCGCCGGGGGCGGGGTAGGTGAGCAGTTGCGCCGCCTGCGCCCAGGGGGACCAGAGCAGGGCGCAGAGAAACAGCAGGGGCAGCAGGGCCCGCCCGGCTCCTCCCCCCGCCGTGGCGCCGCCGTCCGCCGCCGGAAAGTCGATGCGCGCGATCAGCCCGCCGCCGGGACGGTCGAGCAGGGCGAGGTCGGCTCCGTGCGCCTCCACCACCGAGGTGACGATGGCGAGGCCCAGCCCGCTGCCCGCCACCCCGGCGGCGGAGCTGCCGCGCCCGAATCGCTCCAGCACGCGCCGCTTTTCGGCGTCCGGCACGCCGGGGCCGCGGTCGGCGATCTCGACGCGCAGGCCGCGCCCGGCCGGCCGGGGCGTCAGCGACAGGTCGATGGGGCCGGACGGGCCGGCGTACTTCACCGCGTTGTCGAGCAGGTTGGTCAGGGCCTCCCGCAGGCTGATGGCGTCGCCGGGGACGGTGGCCGACTCCGCCGCGCGGTCGATGTCCAGGCGGATCGCCGTGTCGCCGGCCACCGCGCGGGCGCGCTGGAACACCTGCTCCAGCAGGGCGCCGAGATCGACGTCCTCCGGCTTCAGCGCCTCGCTGCGGTGGATCACCATGGCGTGGTTGAGGAGCTGGCTGGTCAGCTGGCTGGCCTCCACCGCGTTGCGGTGCACGCGCTGGGCGATGCGGTGCAGGGCGTCGGGATCGTCCTCGTCGATGGCGAGTTCGGCCTGGAGGCGCAGACTGGCCAGCGGCGTGCGGATCTGGTGGGCGGCGTCGGCGAGGAAGGTTTGCATGGTGTCGAGGTTGGCCTTGAGCCGCGCCATGAGCTGGTTGATCGCCTGGACGAGCTGCGACACCTCCTGCGGCGGCGGCATGGCGATTGGGGAGAAGTCGTGGGGCTGCCGCTCGCGGATCATCCGCTCCAGCGAGCCCAGCGGGACCAGCGCCTGCCGCACCCCGAACCAGATCAGCCCGCCCGCCGCGACGACGGTGAAGGCGATGGGAAGGAAGGCGTTCGCCAGGATGTCGCGGGCCAGCGCCCCGCGCTCCTCCCGCGTCTGCGCGACGGCGATGGTGACCCAGCCGCCGAGGTCCGGCTGCGTGGCGAAGCGCTTCAGGACGGCGACGCGCACCGGCATGCCGCGGAAGCTGGCGTTCTCGAAACGGGTGGTGGAGTCGCTGCCGGCTGCGCCGGCGACCGCGGCCTTGGCGGGCGCCACCGGCAGGTCGTGGTAGCCGGTGACCAGCTCGCCGTCCGGCGCGGTGATCCGGTAGAACACGCGGTCGCGCCGGGCTTGGGCCAGGATGCCCAGCGAGGAATAGGGCAGGTCGACGGAAAAGCGTCCGTCCTCAACCCGCACCGTGTCGGAGATCGACAGGGCCGACGCCATCAGCAGCCGGTCGAAGGCGGCGTCGGCGGCGCGCTGGGCGTAGGCGCTGACGAACAGGAACAGGCCGGCGGTCAGGACGGCCAGCACGCCGAGCAGCCGGATGAACAGCCGCCGCCGCAGCGAGAATCCCTCAGCCTTCGGCACACACTTCCGCCACATAGCCCAGCCCCCGAACCGTCCGGATCTCCACCGACGCGCCTTCCAGCTTGCGCCGGAGGCGGGAGACATACAACTCGATGGCGTTCAGCGCGGTGGGCTGGTCGAGGCTGAACAGCCGGTCCATCAGGTCCTCCTTGGACAGGACGGTGTTCAGGTTGCTGAGAAACAGCTCCAGCAGCCGGAACTCGCGGCCGCCCAGATCGACGGGACGGGCGTCGATCAGAACTTTCTTGGCCGCGGCGTCGAAGACCAGATTGCCGAACTGCGTGCGCGAGGAGGCGAGCCCGTGCGAGCGGCGCAGCAGGGCGCGGCAGCGGGCCTCCAGCTCACGCAGGTCGAAGGGCTTCACGATGAAGTCGTCGGCGCCGAGGTCGAGCAGATCGACCCGCACGTTCACCTGCGAGCGGGCGGTCATCACCAGGACCGGCGTGACGTCCCGGCGCTGGCGCAGGCGGTTCAGCAGCGTCTGCCCATCCACCCCCGGCAGCATGATGTCGAGCAGGACGAGCTGATAGGCCTCCTGGCGCAACAGCTCCTCCGCCTCGTCGCCGGTCGGCGCCCAGTCGACGGCGTAGCCCAGCTTGCGCAGCCGGTGGACGATGGCGTCGGCCAGATCCTCGGTATCCTCGACGACGAGTATGCGCATGTTCCGTCTCCCGGTGCCGGGGCACCGTAATGCACAAATCAGTGCGCCATGAAGATGGGAATGGCCGGCGGTTCGCGCAGTACATCGAGCGTAACGCCGCCCCACACCCGTTCGCGGACCCGGCTGTGGCCGTAGGCGCCCATCACCAGCAGGTCGCAGCCGGTCTCCGTCGCCGTCTCCTGCAAGGCCCGGCCGACCGCGCGGCCTGACGCCGTGACCTTGCGGATGGTCGCCGCGACGCCGTGCAGGGCGAGGTAGGCCGACAGGCGGTCGGGGTCGGCGGTGCGTCCGGGATCGGCGACCTCCGCCGACAGGATGACCGCCTTGCCGGCGCGTTGCAGCAGGGGCAATGCCGCCGCGACCGCCCGCGAGGCCGCGGCCCCGCCGTCCCAGGCCACGGCGACCGCGGACCCGACCGACGCCGGTTCGGCCGCCGGCGCCAGCAGCAGGGGGCGGCCCGAGCCGAACAGGGTGGCCTCGATGGCCGGCCCCATGGCGTTGGTCCTGTCGGATGTCTGGGCGATCACCACCAGATCGGCGAGCCGCGCCTCCTCCGCCAGGGTCTCGGCCAGCGGGCCGGTCGCCTGCTGCCAGGAGGCGGAGAGCCCGTCCGCCGCCTCGCCGCCGCCGGTCAGGCTGTCCGCCTCCGCGGCGCCGAAGCGGCTGCGGAATTCCTCGAACAGGTCGTGGGCGGAGTCGATCACCCGCGCCTGATCCTCCTGCCCGATACGGATGAGTTGCTCGACCAGCGCCTTGGGAATCGCGGCGCTTTCCACGGAGGTGCGGATTTCGACCTGCGGCATGACGCTCAACCCTTCCACATGGGCGCGGAAGCGGGTGGCGAGCAGGAAGGCCGTGGCGATGGCGCGGCGGTCCAGCGGCCGTCCGGTCAGGGGAACGAGTACCTTCTTGATCATCGGAAGCGCTCCGTCACGATAGCCGGGAGGTGTGCATGAGGACTTCGTTGCTGCCGCGCCAGATCATGTCGAGCGCCACATAGGTGATGATGACGAGACCGACCCAGCCGACCCAGCGATGCTTGTGCAGGACATGCGCGATCATGTTGGCCGCCGCCCCCATCAGGACGACGGACAGCAGCAGGCCGATGACCAGGATGGTGGGGTGATCCTTGGCGGCGCCGGCCACGGCCAGCACGTTGTCGAGCGACATCGACACGTCGGCCACCACGATCTGCCAGATCGCCGCTCCCACCGTGACGCCGCCGACCGCGGCACCGGCGGCGGCGTTTCCGGACACGCCCGCCGGCGTGTCGGGGGCGTCCATCGCCTCGTCGGGCGCCACCTCGTCCGTCCCGTGGGAGCGCAGCTCGCGGAACATCTTCCAGCAGACCCACAGCAGCAGGATGCCGCCGGCCAGGGTCAGGCCGATGATGGCGAGAAGCTGCGTGGTGATCAGCGCGAAGAAGATGCGCAGCAGGATGGCCGCGCCGATGCCCCAGACGATCACCTTGCGGCGCTGCGCCAACGGAACCGCAGCGGCGGCCATGCCGACGACGATGGCGTTGTCGCCGGCCAGAACGAGGTCGATGGCGATGACCTGTCCCAAGGCGGCGAGCTGGGACCAGAGATCGACGCTTTCCATGGAGAAGTCCTTCGAGGAATGGCGGTCTTACGTCGCGGGATGGGTGTCGGACCGGGAGGCGCTGTCGCCCTTGCCCGCCCCGTTGCTCCGGTAGCGCAGGATCATCGGGCCGATCACCAGCAGGGCCGCGATGAGGAGCAGGGCCGCCGAGATCGGGTGGGTCAGGAAGACCGACGGGTCGCCCTGGCTGATCGCCAGCGCCCGGCGGAACTGCTGTTCGGCCAGCGGCCCCAGGATCAGCCCGACCACGCAGGGCGCCACCGGCACGTTCAGCACGCGCATGCCGAAGCCGACCAGCCCGATCACCCACAGGATGACCAGATCGATGACGTTGTTGTTCAGCGTGTAGGCGCCCAGCGACGAGAAGACGAGGATGCCGGCGTACAGCCAGGGCCGCGGGATCAGCAGCAGCTTCACCCAGAAGCCGACCAGCGGCAGGTTCAGCACCAGCAGAAGCACGTTGCCGATGTAGAGGCTGGCGATCATGCCCCAGACCAGCTCCGGGTTGTTGTCGAACAGCGTCGGGCCGGGTTGCAGGCCGTACTGCTGGAAGGCGGCCAGCATGATGGCGGCGGTCGCCGAGGTCGGCAGGCCGAGCGACAGCAGCGGCGCGAGCACGCCGGCGGCCGACGCATTGTTGGCGGCCTCCGGACCGGCGACGGCCTCGATGGCGCCCTTGCCGAACTCCTCCGGCTTCTTGGCCAGACGCTTCTCGACCAGATAGGACAGGAAGGTCGGGATCTCGCTGCCGCCGGCCGGCAGGGTGCCGATGGGGAATCCCAGCAGCGTGCCGCGCAGCCACGGCTTCCACGACCGCGCCCAGTCCTCGCGGCTCATCCATTTGGAGCCCTTGAGCGCGTAGATCTCCTCCGTCTCGAAGCGGTGGCGGGAGGCGACGTAGAGCGTCTCGCCGACCGCGAACAGGCCGACCGCGACGACCACCGTGTCGATGCCGTCGAGCAGCTCCGGCACGCCGAAGGCCAGCCGCGCCTGACCGGTCTGCATGTCGATGCCGACCAGACCCAGCGCCAGACCGAGGAACAGGCTCGCCAGCCCGCGGGCCAGCGAGTTGCCCAGCACCGCGGTGACGGTGGTCAGCGCCAGCACCATCAGCGCGAAATACTCGGCCGGGCCGAACAGCAGGGCCAGCTTGACCATCAGCGGGGCGACGAAGGTCAGCGCCGCGGTGGCGATGGTGCCGGCGATGAAGGAGCCGATGGCGGCGGTCGCCAGCGCCTGGGCGCCGCGCCCCTGGCGGGCCATGGCGTGGCCGTCGATGGCGGTGACGATGCTGCCGGACTCGCCCGGCGCGTTCAGGAGGATCGAGGTCGTCGAGCCGCCGTACATCGCGCCGTAATAGATGCCGGCGAACATGATGAAGGCGGAGGTCGGCTCCAGCCCGTAGGTGACCGGCAGCAGCAGGGCCACGGTCAGCGCCGGGCCGATGCCGGGCAGCACGCCGACCGCGGTGCCCACCGTCACGCCGATCGCCGACCACAGCAGGTTGTACGGCGTCAGCGCCACGAGGAAGCCGTGGCCCAGGGCGGCAAGGGTATCCATTGTGCAGTTTCCTTCCCGAAGCGGGGCCCCGAAGCGAGGCTTGTCCGGCGTTCCTACTCGGCGTCGGGGGACGTGAGCCGTTCGACGATGCTGCCCTCGGGCAGGTTCAGGCCGAGCCCGTAATTGAAGGCCACGAAGGTGAAGGCGGCGAGCGCCAGCCCGATGGCGAGATTGACCATCAGCCGCCGGCCGCCGAAGGCGCGGGCGACCGCGGCGAACAGGATGGTGGTGGAGGGTATCCAGCCCAGCGTGTCCAGCAGCAGGAACTGGACGGCCAGCCCCGCCGCGACCAGCGCCACGGCCCAGAGGTCCAGCTCCAGCCCCTCGGCGTGGGCGATGGCCCCGGCGAAGGCTTCGCGCAGCAGGGACAGGCCGACCAGAACGAGGCCGCCCGAGATCAGGTAGGGAAACAGGGCGGGGCCGACCACCGCCCGGCCGACGCTCGGGGTCAGCATGGTTTCGACCGCGATCAAGCCCCCAAGGGCGATCAGCCCGCCGCCCAGCACCGCCTCTCCGGCGCGCATGCTCCGACCGGTGGTCATCGCTTCATCCTCCCAGACTGTTTTTTGCGGACCGGTGGGCGCGGCGACCGCGCCCACCCGGTTCGGCCCTCACTTCACGAGGCCGATGTCCTTCAGCGTGCCTTCGATCTGCGCGCGCTCCTGCTTCAGGAAGGAGGCGAATTCGGCGGAGGGCTGGTAGAGGTCGATCCAGCCGCGCTGCTTCACGGCCTGCTTCCACTCGTCGCTGGCGACGGCCTTGGCGACGGCCTCCTGGAGTTCCTTCAGTTCGGCCGGCTTGGCGGAGGCCTGGGCGAAGACGCCGCGCCAGTTCACGAACTCCAGGTCGACGCCCTGCTCCTTGAGCGTCGGCGTGTCGGAGCCCGGCAGGCGCTGCGGAGCGGAGACGGCGATGGCGCGCAGCTTGCCCGCCTGGAACTGCGGGGCGAACTCGCTGTAGCCGCCCATGCCGAGCGTGACATGGCCGCCGAGCGCCGAGGCCAGCAGCTCGCCGCCGCCCGCGGTGGCGACGTAGTTGACCTTGTTGGGATCGACGCCGACCGCCTTGGCGATCAGCCCGGCCAGGATCTGGTCGCTGCCGCCCGCCGAGCCGCCGCCCCAGGACACCGATCCGGGGTTCGCCTTGAACGTCTTGATCAGGTCGTCGAAGGTCTTGATGGGCGAATCCGGGGGAACGACGATGGCGGTGTATTCACCGGTCAGCCGGGCCAGCGGGGTCACCTGATCGAGCGTCACCGCCGACTTGTTGGTGACGATGGCGCCCAGCATGATCTGGCCGCCGACCAGCACCGTCGGCGTGCGCTTCTTGGCGGTGACGAACTGGGCGAGGCCGACCGTGCCGCCGGCGCCGGGGATGTTCACGACCTGAATGTTTGACGCCAGCTTCTGGTCCTGGAGAACCTGCTGCAGGGTGCGGGCGTGCTGGTCCCAGCCGCCGCCGGGGCTGGCCGGGGCGATGATCTCCAGCCCCTTGATCTCGGCCAGCGACGGGGTGGCGGCGAGGGAGGCCGTGGCGAGAACGGCGGCGGTCAGGACGCCCTTCACGGCGCCCGGCATGCGGATGGTCATGACGCTTCGCTCCATGGCTGTGTCTTGTTTTGGGGGTGTGTTTTGTTTTGAAACCCGGCGGCCTGCCGCCGGCCAACCGTCACTTGACGAGGCCCAGCTCGGTCAGGACGCCTTCGATCCGGGTCCGCTCGTCCTTCACGAAGGCGGCGAACTGGTCGGGCGGCAGGTAAAGGTCGATCCAGCCGCGCTCCGCGGCGATGCGCTTCCAGTCGTCGGTGCGGACCATGGCGCTGACCGCGTCGTCGAGAATCTGCTTTTCCGACGCCTTCAGGTTGCCCGGCGCCATCACGGCGCGCCAGTTCACCAGCTCGACATCCACGCCCTGTTCCTTGAAGGTCGGGACGTCGATGCCGGGAAGGCGTTGCGGGGCGGAGATCGCCAGCGCCCGCAGCTTTCCGGCCTGGAGCTGCGAGGCCATCTCGTTGTAGCCGCCGGTCGCCACGGTGATGTGCCCGCCGAGCACCGAGGCCATCATCTCGCCGCCCGCTCCGGCGGCGATGTAGTTCATCTTGGATACGTCGCCGCCAATCGCCTTGACCAGCAGGCCGTAGAGGATGTGGTCGGGGCTGCCCACCGCGAAGCCGCCCCAGGAGACGGAGCCGGGATCGGCCTTGAACTTCCTGACGAGGTCGTCGAGCGTCTTCAGCGGCGAATCCGCGGCGACGACGATGGGCTGGTACTCGCCGGTCAGGCGGGCCAGCGGGGTCACCTGATCGAGCGACACCGGCGACTTGTTGATCAGGATCGCCCCGATCATGCCCAGGCCGGAGATCATCAGGCCGGGGTTGCGCTTCTTGGCGGTGACGAACTGGCTGAGGCCGATGGTGCCGCCGGCTCCCGGAATGTTGACGACCTGGACGCTGGAGGCCAGCTTGTGGTCCTGCAGGACCTGCTGCATGGCGCGCGCATGCTGGTCATAGCCGCCGCCGGCGTTGGCGGGGGCGATGATCTCCAGGTTCTTGATCTCCGCCGACGCGGGAGCGGCGAACAGGGCGGCAGCGGCCAGCACGGCCGCCGCCAGCATCCCCTTGGCGGGGTTGCCGAGGCTCATGGTGTTTCCTCCGAGTGAACTTTTTGCTTTTTGGATGGCGCTTGGCGCGCCTTACGGTGCCTTGGCGTCGGGGCGCTGCGGACGCGCCTCGTAGAGGAGGACGGAGCCGCCGGCCCCCGCGCCGCAGGCGGCGCCATAAAAGAGCGGGGTGCGTTCGTCCGCCGATGCGGTCTTCGCCGTGGTTTCCGCCGGCTTCCTGGCTGCGGATTCGGTCGCCATGGTGGAGGTTCCGGGAACGGTGGTTGGTTGTTCCAACTGTTTAGCAGGCGAACCTGTCATGAACCTGTCAGCCACCAGCCGGGCACGCAAAATTTCGGCGCTCCACCCGGAAGAGGCGGAGACCGGTTCGTGGCGGTTTTCCCCCCGCCGGGGTGAAGGGGAGGAGCACTTTGCCCCCTCCCTAACCCTCCCCCGCTATCGCAGGGGAGGGGACAAAATCTCCCTCCCCTGCGAAGCGGGGGAGGGCCGGGGTGGGGGCAAGAACCCCCCGGAACCTACCCCACCACCAGCAGGAACAGCCCCTGGCCGAGATAGACAGTGCCGGTCAGGGCGACCAGACGCTGGCTCCAGCTGCGGAACTGGGCGTCGCTCATGGCGTCCAGCACGCGGCGCGACAGGTTCGTTCCCAGGACCGCCATGCCGATGCAGACGAGCGTCACCGTGATGTCCAGCGTCTCCACCTCCGACGCCGCGACGAGGGAGCCGAAATAGACCGTCTTGAACAGGTGGCCGAAGACCTGCATCGTCGCCTTGGTCGCGACGACGCTCTGCCGCGACAGGCTGGACTTCACGAAGAACACATCGAGCAGCGGCCCAGAGATGCCGGCGATCAGCTGCACGCCCATGCACAGGACGCCGGCCAGCGTGCTGTGGCCGCGCCGCGACACGTTCGGCGACCAGTGCGACGGAACCGCCATCGCCATGAAGGGCGAAAGCCCCAGCACGATCAGCGCCTCCGCCTTGCCGGGCACATAGCGGATCAGGGTGAAAACGGCGACCGCCACCGCCCCGCCCAACAGGAACCGGGCGACGATTCCCCATTGCACGTGCCGCCGCCACAGCCACGCCCGCCAGCCGTTGGCGGTCATCTGCGTGATCCCGTGCAGCAGCATGGCGGAGGACACCGGCAGCAACACCAGCAGCAGCCCCATCAGCACCATGCCGCCGGCCATCCCGAACAGGCCCGACAGGAACGAGGTCACCAGCGCCGCAAGGCCGAGTCCGAGTGTCAGGGGAACCGTCAGCATCCCGCTCATCCGAAAGTTTTCTTTGGCTGTGGACGGCATGATGCCCCTGGCACGCTTGCGCCGCAAACGGGATTGTCTGATGCTGACCCCCAGGAAATGTTGGGGTCCATGGGGGAGGGGATCGGATGCGGCGCCTGCCATCGCTGAACGCCTTGCGGGCGTTCGAGGCCGCGGCCCGCCACGGCAGCTTCACCGGGGCGGCGGGCGAGCTGAACGTCTCGCAGGCCGCGGTGAGTCGTATGGTGCGCCTGCTGGAGGAGCGGATGGGCTTCCCGCTGTTCGAGCGGCGGGCCAACGCGCTGGAGCTGACCGGCCGCGGGCGGGCGCTGCAACCCGGCCTGACCGGCGCCTTCGACGCGATCGCCGACAGCGTGGAGCGGGTCGCCGCCATGCGCGACGGCCCGGTGCTCACGCTGGGGGTGGGGGCCACCTTCGCGGTGCGCTGGCTGATCCCGCGCCTGTCGGCCTTCCACGAGAGCCACCCCGACGTGGAGGTGCGCATCGCCACCGGCGGCGCCGGGGCGCCGATCCGCGAGGACTGGACCTGCGCCCTGCTGCTGGGCGACGGGCATTGGCCGGGCTACGAGGTGGAGGAGCTGTTCACCGCCGACATGCTGCCGGTCTGCGCGCCCGCCCTGGCGCGGACCCTGCGCCGTCCGGAGGATCTGCTGTCGGCGACGCTGCTCTCGGTGTCGCACTGGGCGGACGAGTGGCCGCACTGGTTCGCCTCGGCGGGGCTGGCGCCGCCGGCTTCAAAGGGACTGTCCTTCGGCAGCTACGCCATGGCCTTGCAGGCGGCGGCGGACGGGGTGGGGGTGGCGCTGGGGGCGCAGCTCTACATCGCCGACGATCTGGCGGCGGGCCGGCTGGTCACGCCCTTCGCGCTGGCGGTGCCGATGGGGCGGGCGTGGTATCTGGTCTCGCGGCCGGCGCGGCACCGGGAGCCGGGCTTCACCGTTTTCCGGGACTGGCTGCGCGCCGCCGTCGGATCGCCGGACCCCGAAAAGAAAAGACCGCCGGAGCGTGCCCCGGCGGTCTGAAGTCGCACTTTGGAGAAACGTCACTCGGCGGAACCACGCGCATGGCGCGGCCTGCCGACTGGGTTTCAAAGGATAACCGAACGAAAACACTTATACTAGTATATCACTCTGAGCGCAAGCTCTTTCGCTCACATGACGGCGCCCATCTGCCAGGGCGTGAACTCGTCGGAGCCGAAGCCCAGATCCTCGCTCTTGGTCTTCCGGCCCGACGCGGTGTCGAGGATGAGCTGGAAGATCGCCCGCCCGACCTCCTCGATGGTGGCGTCGCCGGTGGCGATGGGGCCGCAGTCGATGTCCATGTCGTCGGGCATTTTCCGGAAAAGCGCCGTGTTGGTGGCGAGCTTCAGCGACGGCGTCGGCTTGCAGCCGAAGACGGAGCCGCGGCCCGTGGTGAAGCACAGCACGTTGGCGCCGCCCGCCACTTGTCCCGTAGCCGACACCGGGTCGTAGCCCGGCGTGTCCATGAAGACGAGGCCCGGCCCGGTGATCGGTTCGGCGTAGCGCACCACCTCGACGAGGTTGGTCGTGCCGGCCTTGGCGACCGCGCCCAGCGACTTTTCCAGGATGGTGGTCAGGCCGCCCTTCTTGTTGCCGGGCGACGGGTTGTTGTTCATCTCGCCGCCGGTGCGGCTGGTGTAATCCTCCCACCAGCGGATGCGCTCGACCAGCGTCGCGCCGACCGCCGGGCTGACGGCGCGGCGGGTCAGCAGATGCTCGGCGCCGTAGACCTCCGGCGTCTCGCTCAGCACCGCGGTGCCGCCGTTGCGGATCAGCAGATCGACGGCGTGGCCCAGCGCCGGGTTGGCGGTGATGCCCGAATAGCCGTCCGACCCGCCGCATTGCAGCGCCAGGATCAGGTGGCTGGCCGGCACGGTCTCGCGCTTCACGTCGTTGACGCGGGGCAGCAGCGCGCGGATGCGCTCCACGCTCGCCCGCACGGTGGCGGCGGTGCCGCCGCTGTCCTGGATCGCCAGCGTCTGCAGGGTGTCGCCGACGGTCAACCCCTCGACCTCGACCAGCTTGTCGATCTGGTTCACTTCGCAGCCGAGGCCGAGCACGAGCACGGCGGCGAAGTTCGGGTGGCGGGCGTAGCCGGCGATGGTCCGGCGCAGCGCGTCGATGGCGTCGCCCTGGGAGCCCATGCCGCAGCCGTAAGCGTGGGTCAGCGCGACCACCCCGTCGATGTTGGGGTAGGCGGCCAGCGCGTCGCCGCGGAACTGGTCGGCGATCATACGCGCGGCGGTGGCCGAGCAGTTCACCGTGGTCAGGATGCCGATGTAATTGCGGGTCGCCACGCGCCCGTCCGGACGGACGATGCCCTGGAAGGTGGCGCGTTCAGCCTCCGGAACGAGGTCGGTGGGGTGAACGTCGGCGCCGAAGGCGTAATCGCGCTCGAAGCTGTCGCCCACGCCGATGTTGTGGACATGGACATGGTCGCCCGGCGCGATGGGGGCGGTCGCGAAGCCGATGACCTGGTTGTACTTGCGCACCGGCCCGCCGACCGCGATGGCCTGCACCGCGACCTTGTGGCCGGAGGGGATCGCGGTCCGGGCGACGACGCCGGTGTCGGGCAGGGAGGTGCCCTCCGGCAGGTCGGCGCCGGCAACGACGACGTTGTCCGCGGGATGCAGGCGGATGGTCAGCGATGCCATGGTGGTGGTCCTTATGTAGAGATTCCTTCTCCCCGCTCTCGGCGGCCAAAGGCCGCCTGTCGCCGACAGCGCCCGCGAGCGGGCGCGAAAGGGAGGGGAGAAGGGCATTTACGACGTCAGAGCTTGTAGGCCTTCTTGGCGAGGGTGTAGGCGAGATCCACCGCCACCTCCGCGGCCTCGTCCTCCTCCAGCCGATGCTCGGCGACGAGGCGGGCCAGGAAGGCGCAGTCCACGCGGCGGGCCACGTCGTGGCGGGCCGGGATGGAGCAGAAGGCGCGGGTGTCGTCGTTGAAGCCGACCGTGTTGTAGAAGCCGGCCGTCTCGGTGATCATCTCGCGGTAGCGGCGCATGCCCTCGGGGCTGTCGTGGAACCACCAGGCCGGGCCGACGCGCAGCGCCGGGTAATGGCCGGCCAGCGGCGCCAGCTCGCGGGCGTAGCTGGTCTCGTCCAGCGTGAACAGGATGATGGTCAGGTCGCGCTCGTTGCCGACGCGGTCGAGCAGCGGCTTCAGCGCCCGCACATACTCGGTGCCGGTGGGGATGTCGGCGCCCTTGTCGCGGCCGAAGCGCTCGAAGAGGCCCGGGTTGTGGTTGCGGAAGCTGCCGGGGTGGATCTGCATGACCAGCCCGTCGTCCAGGCTCATCTTGGCCATCTCGGTCAGCATCTGGCCGCGGAAGATCTCCGCCTCGGCCGCCGTGATGGTGCCGCGCAGCGCCTTCTCGAACAGCCGCTCGGCGTCGGCGTCAGACAGGTCGGCGGTGGTCGCCGTGGCGTGGCCGTGGTCGGTCGAGGTGGCGCCGCCGACCTCCTTGAAATACTGGCGGCGGTTGCGCAGGGCGGCGAGGTAGCCGGCCCAGGTCGCGGTGTTCTCACCGGACAGCGCGCCCAGAGTCTCGACGTTGGCCTGGAAGCCCTCGAACTCCGGATCGACGACCGGGTCGGGGCGGAAGGCGGTGATGACGCGGCCCTTCCAGCCGCTCTCGCGGATGGCGCGGTGATGCTCCAGCGTGTCGAGCGGGGATTCGGTGGTCGCCAGCAGCTCGATGTTGAAGCGCTCGAACAGGGCGCGCGGCAGGAAGTCCGGCTTCTGCAGGCAGGCGTCGATCTGGTCGAAGATGCGGTCGGCGCTGGCCCCGCTCAGCCGCTCCGTCACGCCGAACACCGTCTCGAAGGCGTGGTCGAGCCACATGCGCGTCGGGGTGCCGCGGAACAGGTGCCAGTTCTGCGCCAGTTGGCGCCAGATCTTGCGCGGGTCGCTCTCCACCGCCCCGCCGTCCTTGCGCGGCACGCCCAGGCTCTCCAACGTCACGCCCTGGCTGTAGAGCATGCGGAAGGCGTAATGGTCGGGCACCACGAACAGCGACGCCGGGTTCGGGAACGCCTCGTTCTTCGCGAACCAGGACGGGTCCGTGTGGCCGTGCGGGCTGATGATCGGCAGGTGGCCCACCTCCGCGTACAGCCGGCGCGCGATGTCGCGCTGCGTGGGATCGCTGGGGAAGAGGCGGTCGGGGTGGAGCATCGTTCATCTCCGGAAAGAGGGATGCCGGACGGGGGTCCGGTGCCCATTTGAATGGGTGGTTCGGGTGTGGCGCGTGGTGCTGCGCCGGTCGTGCCCCGCATGTCGGAATATATTAATATATCAGTTCCGGATGCAAGGACTTTGTGCGCCTTGCCCACAATTCTGTCGGCAAGACGCGCAATTCAAGAGGGGCCGGTTCGATAAAGGCCGGTCAGAGGCGGCGCGAATCGTGGGCGGCGAAGTCCACGGCCCGCGGGCGGTAGCCACTGGTGAAGAGGGGGGAGGAGATCACCATGTCGGCGGTCGCCTCGTTGCAGGCCATCGGGATGTTGTAGAGCGTGGCGAGGCGGGTCAGCGCCTTCACGTCCACGTCATGGGGCTGGGCGGTCATCGGGTCGACGAAGAAGACGAGAAGGTCGATCCGGCCCTCCGCGATCATCGCGCCGATCTGCTGATCGCCGCCCAGCGGGCCGCTCTTCAGCGAGGTGATGTCCAATTGCGGATGGGCCTCCCGGACCAGCCGGCCGGTGGTGCCGGTGGACCAGAAGACATTGCCCTCCAGCGCGTGGATGTTGGCGCCGAGCCAGCCGATCAGGTCGGGCTTGCGGGCGTCGTGGGCGACGAGGGCGATGCGTTTGCGGTCCACGGTGACGGTCCTTGCGGCTGTGCGCTCCGCGGTGGAGCTTTCTTCAATATACTAGTATACCGATAAGTGGCGCAACGCGCTTCCCGGTGGGACAAACTGGCGCGGAACCGGGGCGCCGCGCGGGTCCAAGGCGTTTGACCCACACCGCCGGGTATTAGTATATTGCGATGAAGGGTGGGCCGGCCGCGGCGTGAACCAGCGGGTCCGACGCCGGTGTCCCGGAGATCCGGCGCCCTGAGTTTTCCTGGCAGGAGCGGGTGTTGAAAAAGGCGGCGCAGACATCGGCGGTGGATTCCGAACAGGCGGAGGGCGTCAGGACGCGGACCCGGCGCCGCACGGCGGCGGCGGTCGCCCGCCCGGCCCAGCGCGGCACCACCGTGGCCGCGACGATCTACCGTGACCTGCGCAACGAGATCGTCTCGCTCCGCCGCAAGCCGGGCGAACCGGTCGCGGAGAAGGTGATCGCCCAGGACTACGGCGTCAGCCGCACCCCGGTGCGCGAGGCCGTGCTGCGTCTGGCGGACGAGGGGCTGATCGAGATTTTCCCGCAATCGGGCACCTTCGTCTCCCGCATCCCGCTGGGCGCCCTGCCGGAAGCCATCGCCATCCGCAAGGCGCTGGAGGAGGCGACCGTCCGCTACGCCGCCAAGCGCGCCACCCGCAGCCAGATCGCCAAGCTGCGCGCCAACCTGGAACTCCAGCGCGAGATGGAGGCCGCCCAGAATTTCGAAGGCTTCCACCAGGCCGACGAAACCTTTCACGCGCTGCTGGCGGAGACCGCCGGCTATCCCGGCTTCTGGAACCTGACGCAGCAGGTGAAGGTGCAGGTGGACCGCTACCGCCTGCTGACCCTGCCGGTGCTGGGCCGCGTGCCGGACGTGATCGCCGAGCATTCGGTCATCATCGAGGCCATCGCCAACAACGACCCGGAGGCGGCGGCGAAGGCCATCGACCTGCATCTGGACTATCTCCAGGTCACCATTGCCGACGCGCAGAAGGCCAACCCGCTCTACTTCACCGCTCCCACGGAGGACGAGGCCGAGCCGGTCTGAAGGCTGCTCTGCGCACTTGGCTTTGGACCGCGGCTGATTTCTAATATATCAGTCACGTTCCTCCCAACACCGCGCAAGACAGCCAGGAGACCGCGATGCAATCGCTCTACCGCGCCGATCCGGCCCGCTACACCGCCATGACCTACCGTCGCAGCGGGCGGAGCGGGCTCGACCTGCCGGCCATTTCGCTGGGGCTGTGGCAGAATTTCGGCGGCACCGACGTGTTCGAGACCGGGCGCGCCGTGCTGCGCCGGGCCTTCGACCGCGGCGTCACCCATTTCGACCTCGCCAATAACTACGGCCCGCCGCCGGGCTCGGCGGAGGAGAATTTCGGGCGCGTCCTGGCGACCGACTTCAAGGCCCACCGCGACGAGCTGATCGTCTCCACCAAGGCCGGCTACGACATGTGGCCCGGCCCCTACGGGAGCTGGGGCTCGCGCAAGTATCTGACGGCCAGTCTGGACCAGAGCCTCAAGCGCATGGGGCTCGACTATGTGGACATCTTCTACTCGCACCGCGTCGATCCGCGCACCCCGCTGGAAGAGACGATGGGCGCGCTCGACCACGCCGTGCGGCAGGGCAAGGCGCTCTATGTCGGCATCTCCTCCTACTCGCCGGAGATGACCCGGCGGGCGGCGGCGATCCTCAAGGATCTCGGCACCCCCTGCCTGATCCACCAGCCGTCCTATTCCATGCTGAACCGTTGGATCGAGGGCGGTCTGCTCGACGCGCTGGACGAGACGGGGATCGGCTGCATCGCCTTCTCGCCGCTGGCCCAGGGCATGCTGACCACCAAGTACTTGAACGGCCAGCCCACCGACGCCCGCGCCGCCAAGGGCGGCACGCTGAAGGCGCATTTCCTGTCGCCGGAGAATCTGGAGCGGGTGCGCGCCCTCGACGCCATCGCCCAGCGGCGCGGCCAGACGCTGGCCCAGATGGCCATCGCCTGGGTGCTGCGCGACCCGCGGGTGACCTCCGCCCTGGTCGGCGCCCGCAACGTCGAGCAGCTCGACAACTCGCTCGACGCGCTGAAGAACACCGCCTTCACGCCGGAGGAGTTGGCGGAGATCGACCGCCACGCCGTCGATGGCGGGCTGAACCTGTGGCAGAACTCGTCGAACGCCGAAGCCGGCTGATCCGTCGGAGGCGAACAGAAAAGGGCCGCGCCGGGGATGCCGGCGCGGCCCTTTTTCATGACCCTGCGGAGGTTGCCTCAGCGCATGAGGAGATGGGGCAGCCAAAGGGAGAAGGTCGGGACGTAGGTGACGAGGAGGAGGGTGACGAAGAGGGCGCCGTAGAAGGGTGTGATGGAGCGCATGACCTCGCCGACGGAGACCTCGCCGATGGCGCAGCCGATGAACTGGGTGGTGCCGACGGGCGGGGTGTTGAGGCCGAGCGCGCAGTTGATCAGCATGACGATGCCGAACTGCACCGGGTCCA
>NZ_JAEPIV010000001.1:969230-1009386 GCF_016632405.1 Azospirillum aestuarii | reverse complement strand
CCCGGTAGCTCGTCAGGCTCATAACCTGAAGGTCGCAGGTTCAAATCCTGCCCCCGCAACCAAACCACCTGTTCGCCAAGGTCGGCTCCTTCTCGGAGCCGGCCTTTCGCGTTTCCAGGCCGCGGCGCTGATCACGGACCTGTGGTCATGCGATGGCACGGTCACGGATCGGCTGGTCGTTGCCCGCGCCGACAGCGAAGGCGAAGGGGTGGCCGCCCCCACCCGCGACGTTGCCGGCCTTGGCATAGGCGCGGTAAATCAGACCTCCGGCCCGGTTGGCCAGGGTCAGCGTCCGCACCCTTCTGCCGCCCGAGGTGTCGAAGCCGTGCGCATCGGCCGAATCCGTGACGGGCACCGAGCAAACGCGCGTCAAGGCGGCCTTGCATGACCGTTCGGTGACGGATCGGCGAGATCGAGGCCGCGAACGGACAGGGAAACCGGCCCGCCGGCGGCGGCTGTACCACAGCCAAGTCATTATTGCGGGCGTGGTGGTTGTCAGCGGGCTGCCACCCACCAATGTGAACGGCAGCCGGGCGGTTCCATGGCCGCCCGGTTTTCCACCGGCATGCCTGCCGTCCGACACTCCACCAAGGAGGCGGCCCAAGAGGCCGAAATTATATGCGTCGTCACCGCCGCGCGAAGATCGTTGCCACGGTTGGCCCTGCCAGCAACACGCCCGAGATGCTGAAGCGGCTGTTCCTGGCTGGCGTCGATACCTTCCGCCTGAATTTCAGCCATGGAACGCACGAGGACCACGCCAAGGTCCACGCGTCCATCCGCGCCCTCGAGGCCGAGATGGGCCGTCCCATCGGCATCCTTCAGGATCTGCAAGGACCGAAGATCCGCGTCGGCACCATCCGTGACGGCAAGATCACCGTCGCCGCCGGCGAATCGATCCGTTTCGTCCTCTCCGGCACCGATGGCGATAAGACCGCGATCCCGCTGCCCCATCCGGAAATCTTCGCCGCGGTGATGCCGGGCCACAATCTGCTGATCGACGACGGGCGCGTGCGCGTCGCCGTGACCGGGCTGGGCGATGATTTCATTGACGCCAAGGTGGTGATCGGCGGGACCATCTCCAACCGCAAGGGCGTCAACCTGCCCGACACGGTGCTGGAACTGTCGCCGCTGACCGCCAAGGACCGCGTCGACCTCGCCTTCGGGCTGGAGTTGGGCGTCGACTGGGTGGCGATGTCCTTTGTGCAGAAGCCGGCTGACCTGCTGGAGGCGCGCGGGCTGATCGGCGACCGTGCCGGGCTGATGTCGAAGATCGAGAAGCCGGCGGCGCTGGACCGGATCGACGACATCATCCGCCTGTCGGACTCGGTCATGGTCGCCCGCGGCGACCTGGGCGTCGAGATCCCGCACGAGGAGGTGCCGGGCCGCCAGAAGGAACTGGTGCGCGCCTGCCGCCTTGCCGTGAAGCCGGTGATCGTGGCGACACAGATGCTCGATTCCATGGTCAATGCGCCGACCCCGACGCGGGCCGAGGCGTCCGACGTGGCGACCGCCATCTATGATGGCGCCGACGCTGTGATGCTGTCGGCGGAATCGGCCAGCGGCGCCTTCCCGGTGGAGGCTGTCGAGATGATGGACCGCATCATCCGCAGCACGGAGCAGCACAAGCTCTACCGCTCGATCATCGACGCCTCCGACCCCGGCGAGGAGCAGACCGCGCCGCACGCGGTGGCCGCCGCCGCCGCCGATCTGGCCGAGGTGATCCACGCATCGACCATCGTCGCTTACACCTCCAGCGGCACCACGGCCGCCCGCATCGCCCGCCGCCGCCCGGCGGTGCCGATCCTGGCGATCACGCCGCACGCAGCGGTGTCGCGCCGCCTGTCGCTTCTGTGGGGCGCGCACAGCGTCCTGTCCGCTGACATCCACACCTATGAGGAGATGGTCGAGCGGGCGCTGAGCTTCGCCAAGGAGGAGGGCTTCGCCAAGCCCAACGACCAGATGGTCGTGGTGGCCGGCATTCCCTTCGCCAAGGCGGGGACCACCAACAACCTGCGCGTGGTGCAGGTTGAGGGGTAAAATCCCCGCAATGGTGCCCCCTCCCTAACCCTCCCCCGCTGCGCAGGGGAGGAGACTTAAACTCCCTCTCCCGCCTCGCGGGGGAGGGCTTGGGTGGAGCAAGGATCAGCGCCGCCTGTAGGTCTCGCTGTCCATGTGGACGAGCTGGGCCGCCGGGTAGCGCTCGCCCGCCGCGGCGCCGGGCGGCAGGGCTTCGGCCAGTTGCGCCAGATCCTCCGCCGACAGGGTGAGGTCCAGGGCGCCCAACGCCTCGGCCAGACGGTCGCGGCGGCGGGCGCCGACCAGGGGGACGATGTCGTGGCCCTGCGCCGCCACCCAGGCGATGGCGACCTGGGCGACCGAGCCGCCGATGCGCTGGGCGATCTCGCGCAGACGCTCCACCAGCGCCAGATTCCGGTCCAGATTCTCGCCCTGGAAGCGCGGGCTGCGGCTGCGGAAATCCTGGCCTGTGCGGTCCTTGCTCCAGTGGCCGCTGATCAGGCCGCGCGACAACACGCCGTAGGCGGTGACGCCGATGCCGAGTTCCCGGCAGGTGGGCAGGATGGCGTCCTCGATCCCGCGGGAGATCAGGGAATATTCGATCTGCAGGTCGCTGATCGGATGCACCGCGGCGGCGCGGCGGATGGTTTCCGGACCGACCTCCGATAGGCCGATGTGGCGGATGTAGCCGGCCTTCACCATGTCGGCCATGGCACCGACCGTGTCCTCGATGGGGACGCTCGGGTCGAGCCGCGCCGGGCGGTAGATGTCGATGTGGTCGACACCCAGCCGGCGCAGCGAGTAGGTCAGGAAGTTCCTCACCGCGGCCGGGCGGGAGTCGTAGCCGTTCCAGCCCATCTGCGGGTCGCGCAGGGCTCCGAACTTGACGCTGATCAGCGTCTTGTCCCGGTCGCGCCCGCGCAGGGCGTCGCGGATGAGCAGTTCGTTGTGGCCCATGCCGTAGAAATCGCCGGTGTCGAGCAGGGTGATCCCGGCGTCGAGCGCCGCGTGGATCGTGGCGATGCTCTCCTCCTGGTCGGCGGGGCCGTAGAAATCCGACATGCCCATGCAGCCGAGGCCGATGACCGAGCTGACGGGGCCGGCGGCCCCAAGCGTGCGCTGTTCCATGTTCCTGTTCCTCTCCGTCCGTTGCGGCGCCATTTCAGCGCCGCCTTGCCCTGGATGATGACCTGACCTCATTGATCCGATAAGCTGGACAATGCCGAATGGGCTGTTCACTTCCTCGAACAATCGGATGGGAATGGACGACACCGACCTGCGCGACCTGCAAGCTTTTGCCGCCGTCGCCCGCCACCGCAGTTTCCGCCGCGCGGCGCTGGAACAGCGCGTGTCCGTCTCCAGCCTCAGCCAGCGGATGCGCGAACTGGAGGAGCATCTCGGCGTCCGCCTGCTGAACCGCACCACGCGCAGCGTCGCCCCGACCGAGGCCGGGGAGCAGCTTCTCCGCCGGCTGGAACCGGCGCTGGGCGAGGTGGCCGGCGCCCTGTCCGACCTGCGGGAACGCCAGGGCCGCCCAGCGGGACGGCTGCGCATCAACGCGCCGGCCCCCGCGGCCGATCTGGTGCTGGCTCCGATGGTCACGCCCTTCCTGACTCGCTTCCCCGAGGTGGAGTTGGAGATCACCGTGGACATGGCGCTGATCGACATCGTGGCGCGGGGCTACGACGCCGGCGTGCGCTACGAGGAACATCTGGCGCAGGACATGATCGCGGTGCCGCTCGGTCCGCCGCAACGCTACGTGCTGTGCGCAGCGCCGTCGGTTCTGGAGCGGTTCGGCGTGCCGGAGCGGCCGGAGGACCTGCTGGGCAAGCCGACCGTTTCCGTCGTCTACGCCAGCGGCGCCCACCCGCCCTGGGAGTTCGAGCGGGACGGGCGCGTCGTGCGCGTCCAGCCGGGCGGCCCCTTCCATGCCGGCCATGTCGGCGTCCAGATCCGCGCGGCCCTGGACGGGCTGGGCTTCCTGCTGACCTTCGACGGCTATGTGGCGGACCACATCGCGTCCGGCCGCCTCGTCGCCGTGCTGGAGGAATGGAGTCAGAGCTTCCCCGGCCCCTTCCTCTACTACCCTTCGCGCCGCCAGCCGCCGGCGGCGCTGCGCGCCTTCCTCGACTTCCTTAAGGACTGGCGCCGGCAGGCCGCGCCGTAAGCGGTCAGACGGTGCAGAGGAAGCGGCGCTCCCCGCCTTCCAGGACCAGCGCGGTCAGCCGGTTGGAGGCGTAGGCGCCGGTGTCGATGCCGATGCGGTTGGAGCGGACGTCCGGCTGCTCGACGATGGTGTGGCCGTGCACGACGAGCTTGCCGTGGTCGAGATGGGAGGTCAGGAACTCCCGCCGGATCCACAGCAGGTCCTCGTCGCGCTGGCGGTGCAGCGGCAGGCCGGGGCGGATGCCGGCATGGACGAACAGGTAGTCGCCGATGGCGACGCTGGAGCGCAGCCCGGCCAGGAAGGCCCGGTGATGGGGCGGCAGAGCGGCGGCGAAGCGCTGGCGGGCCTCCTCCACATGCTCCGGCGGGGCGTCCTCGACGGGGGCCGGAACGCCGTAGCTGGCCAGCGTCGCCCGTCCGCCATACTCCAGCCAGTCCGGTCCGGCCTCCGGCTTCTCGATGAAGTCCATCATCGCGGCCTCGTGGTTGCCGCGCAGGTGGATGGCGCCGAAGCCGGGCAGGGGCTCCCGGCACAGCCGCTCGATGACCATCGCGGAATCCGGACCGCGGTCCACATAGTCGCCGAGAAAGACCAGATACTTGACGAGGTCGGCACCGCTCGTCGCGTCGCGGTCGATCTGCGCCAGCAACTGGTCCAGCAGATCCAGGCGCCCATGGATGTCGCCCACCGCGTAGACGCGCACGCCCCGCGGCACGAGGCTCGCGGCGGGTTCCGGGTCCGACCACAGTTTGCGCGCAAAGCCGAACACGCTCCGCTCTCCTCCGTCATCGATGGGTGGGTCCTGCCTTGACAGGATGGGGATGACGGCGCGCGTACTCAAGTCGGACAGCCGCTTGCCCGGGCCGCCTTCACCGAATTCATCCACATGGGGCGAGTCGGACTGGAAAGAGCGGGTGCGGTCAAGCGGCCGAAGTGGTTACCCCGAACGGCATTCCCTGGCGGCGCCGTCAGGAGCCGGGCATGGCCCGGTCCAGCGCCTCCAGCAGGCCGCCCAGCCGGAACTCCACCGTCCGCCGGTCGAGCCGCGGCCAGTGATAGACCTGGGTCGCACCGCTCGCCTGTCTCTGGAACTCCAGCCGCAGCGGGCGATCCGAGCGGATCAGCGGCATCAGGCGCTCCATCGGTCCGCAGGTCAGGCCGATGCGCCGAGGCTCCTTGATCGCGGCGAAGCGCTTCAGCATTTCCGGCCCGGCGTTCTCGTCGGTGATGGCGCCCTCGGCCACCTGGGTCAGGAAGCGGGTGAACTCGGGCGGGCCCGCTTCCGGTTCGGTGCCGGTCTGCGGTCCTTCATCGAGCGCATTCGCAAGATCGGAAAGCTGCCGCGGTGTGTAGAAACGCTGCGGCGGAGCGCCCTCCACTGCCAGGGTGACGGGACGGCCGAGCGCGATGGGTTCGTCGAACACGATGTAGAGGGAAGTGCAGGCGGCGTCGCGCACCGCACTGATGCTCAGTTCGCCAAGGCCGCCCCGGTTATCGGCGAAGGGCTGGACGGCGGACACGGTGCAGCGCTGCCCGTCGCCCTCCCCGGCGCAGACGGTGTCGGAGAAGGCATCGGAAACGCGGGCCTCCAGGGCCAGGGCGGACGTCGCCGTTCCCAGCCCGGCCACCAACAGGAACAGCCCGATCCGGTGCGTCATCGGCAAATGAACTCTCCTCCGGCGCATGATCTGAACGGGGGACGCTACCAGGGCCGGGCTTTCGTCCTGGTTAACGGTTCGGGGAGATGGGAATAGCGCGAAAGCCCGGCACTCCCCCCTCGGTGCCGCGTTTTCGCCGGTCCGGACTCTGCTAGGATGTGGAAAAAGAAGGATAAAGGGGAGGGGCGCCATGAACGAGAGCCCGATCCGCGTGCGCCGGTTCCGCGAAATCCTGTTGTGGCCGGTGCAGCTGATGCCGCTGAAGGCGGGCGCGCAGATCCAGAACCATTGGGAATGGCTGGGCGGGCCGGATTGCCCCTGGCAGGAGGTGGCGGACGAGTTCACCCAGGACCCCGGCCAGTTCAGCGAGCGCCATTACAGCGAGTTCGTGTCCTTCCTGCCCTATGTGCAGCGCTTCCTCTATGGCGAGGGGGAATCGCGCGACCACCGGCCCGGCTATGGCGGTTCTCCAATCCGCGTCTTCCGGCGGCGCGATGTGGCGGCGCTGACGGTCACCCTGCGGCGGGGGCAGGCGCCGCTGCGCTTCGCCATCGCCCATGTCGACCTGCATTTCTTCCACGACGTCGACGTGGCGATCCTCGTGGTGGAGTTGTTCGGCGCGGATCTGCCGCTGGACCGCGTGCAGGACACACTGTTCCGGCTGGGCCGCACCTATCCGCCCGCCTGGGAGCCGGACGGCAGCGCCGCGCAATGCCCGCACCGCGTCGAATGGATCGGCGCCGACGGCGCCGTGCTCGCCGTCTCCGACTATGAGCGGAAGGGCGAGTATCTGTCCTTCGTGTGCCGCCACCGGGCGCCGCGCATCGCCGCCCATTGGTCGTTCCTTCTGCGCCCCCTGGTCCATCATCATTCGGAGGAAACCGGGCTGCTGCGTTACCGCCAGCTCGAATATCAGCGGATGCCGGCCATGGCCTATCTGTCGCTGGACGAGCCGGAACGGCTGGAACGGGCGGACTGGGTGCGGCTGGGCTTCGCCACCTCTCCTGGATTGGGACCTGGCGAGGTGATGCCCTTCGCCCCGGCCTTTCTGGAGGGCTTCGAGCAGCGCTATTGCTACGACCGTTATTGGGACCCGCGGGCGCCCGGCGCCTGGACGCGAAGCCGCATCTTGTGCTGCGGCCATTCGCTGGTCATGGTGGGGCCGGAACGCGACGCCTTCTTCACCGACGCGGAAACCGGGCTGTTGGGCCAATTCCGGCACCAGTATTTCCTGTTGGGGCTGGTCGTGCATTTCCACCGGGCGGCGCTGGTGATGCTGTCCGATCGGCTGGTGCTGGCGGTCAGCCAACTCGACATCGGCACCGTGGAATCGGTGAAGCGGTTCAAGCGTGACATCCGGCAGATGTTCGAGATCTTCCTGCGCTTCACCCACCGCTACTGGTTCCACGAACTGTCGATCCAGGGGCCGTTGCGCGACCTGTTCCGCCTGTGGGCCGGGCATCTCGGCACCGACCGCCTCTACGCCGAAGTGCGGGACGAGGTTCAGGATATGAGCGACTATCTGGACAGCGACGGGCTGCGGCGGCAGGCCAACACAGTGCTGCGGCTGACCGTGGTCACGGTGGTCAGCACCATCGGGACGTTGGTCACCGGATTCCTTGGCATGAACCTGCTCGCCATGGCCGACGACCCGCTGCCGACGCGGATTCTGTTCTTCCTGTTCGTCCTGCTGGCGACGGTGGGGCTGATCGCCTTCAGCGTGATGCGGTCGAAGCGTCTGGCCGATTTCCTGGAAGCGTTGTCGGATGAACGGCTGCCGGGACGGAGCAAGCTGGCGTTGCTGACGAAGGTGTGGGAGCGCTCTGGTCACCGCGCCGAACCGCCCTCCTGAGTGGGGGAGGCAGGTGGACGCGGGCTTCGAAAAAGAGCCGGAAGGGTAGGGCATCGCTGCCCCGAATGGAGATGACGGGCGCCAAAGAACAGGCGGGAAGCAGGAACCAGCCGGCCAAGCTCGCGTTCTTGTCAGCGAAAGCTCCACATTTGGGAGGACGCCATGAGCATCGGCACCATTCTGCTCATCATTTTGATTCTCGTTCTAATCGGCGCGGTTCCGGCCTGGCCGCACAGCCGCGGTTGGGGTTATGGCCCCAGCGGCATCCTCGGCGTGCTGCTGCTGGTCCTGATCGTGCTGCTGCTGATGGGTCGCATCTGACGGGCGAGCCATCCCGGCGACCCGATGCGGGGGCGCCGTTCCCGTTCCGCCAGCGGTCCCTGGGCGTTACGCTCTAGGGCTGCGGCCGGGACGGGAACGGCGCCCGTTCCGCATGACGAACATCAGCCAGCCGATCGGCCCCAAAATCAGCACCATCACCACCCAGCCGGCCCGCGGGCCGAAGGGACAGCGCGTGCCGGGCGGCGGACGCCACGGACCGCCGCGGCGTGACAGCATCACATGCAAAAGAGGCGCGCCGTAAACGGCGACCAGGATCAGCCAGGGTGCGAAGTCTTGTGCCATGGCGGCATGCTACCCCAGAACGGGTGGCCACTCCCACCACGGAGCGACGCGAGCGACGCCGTGGGCGCTTGTTCGGCACTGTGTCCAAATGGTAATACCGCAAGGCAGGAATGGACTTCATGCGTATGAGGCATGATTGCGCCGCAGCATGGTGGGCGATTATCCTCAGCGGCGTCCGATATGCCGAAAGGCCGATATCATGGCGGTTGAGATCGAGCGGCGTTTTCTGGTCCGGAGGGACATCCGCCCCCTGTGCCGAAACGGGCAGTCCATCGTCCAGGGCTATCTGCCGTCCGACGACGGCCGAACGGTGCGGGTCCGGGTGGCGGGGCCGGAGGCCACGCTGACCGTGAAAGGTCCCCGCCATGGTCTGTGCCGCGAAGAGGTCGAGCATGCGCTTCCCCTCGACCTCGCCTTGGGCCTGCTGCGCCACAGCTGCCGTGGCGGCTTGATCGAGAAAACCCGTTACCTCATCCAACACCATGGTCTCTGCTGGGAAGTCGACGTGTTCGGTGGCGAGAACGCCGGTCTGGTGATCGCCGAGGTCGAATTGTCCCATGCCGACCAACTCGTTCCGCTTCCCGACTGGGTGGGGGCGGAGGTCACGCACCGGGCGGCCTACAGCAACTCCGCTCTGTCACTCAGCCCGATCCGCCACTGGGTCGGCGCGGCCTGACCCTATCTCTTGGTCAAAAAGAAGCCCCGATCCGAAGGGGGACCGGGGCCAAGGCTGCGTGGATGACTGTGTGCAATGCAGCAATCCGCGTGCCAGATTGTGGGGTGACTCCGGCGATGCGCCGAAGGAGGAACGCAGCCCAGCGCCGTCCTGTTGAGAAAAGGGCCGTCCGGACGGGCGGCGGGCAACGGCGAACGGGAGTCTGACAGGATGACCCAGTACGAGAACCGATGGAAGGACGAGGCCCGCAACGCGGAAGAGGACGACCGTCGCGACGTCCGCGACCGCAACGAATTTGGGCGCGGCGCCTACGGCGCAGGCGGTTATCCCCGGAGTGACTACGAAAGCGGCGGTTCCGGCGGGCGCGATCCCAGCCGTCGCTGGGGCAGCGATTGGGGCCACGCGGGGCGCGGATGGCATCGCGACGACCGTATGAGCAATGAGGACCATCGCGACGAGCCCATCGGCATGGCGCGGGAACGCAACTTCTGGGAGCAGGCGGGGGACGAGGTCGCTTCCTGGTTCGGCAACGACGACGCCGAACGCCGCCGCCAGGAGGACGAGCGGCGCGCCCAGTTCCGTGGGCGCGGCCCGCGGGGCTACACCCGGTCGGATGAGCGAATCCGCGACGACCTGAACGACCGGCTGACCGAGGACCCCTATCTCGACGCCACGGACATCGCGGTATCCGTGTCGGCTGGGGAGGTCACGCTGGACGGAACGGTGGACGACCGCATGGCGAAACGCCGCGCCGAGGATCTGGCCGACGCCATATCCGGTGTCCGTCACGTCCAGAACAACCTGCGCCTTCGTGAACCGGGCGGTACGATGGCCTTCTGACCGTGGTCCTTAGGTACGTCTTGCCGCTGAGGCGCTGACGAAACGCCCTCGCGCCGGCCGGAGCGGGGGCGTTCGCGCGTCCGTTCAATGCGCGGCGCCGCTGCCGGCGTCTTCGGCCATGAAGGGGCAGTATTGCTTGTCCACCGACTGGATGTGTTCGATGAACCACTCCTTCAGAAGCAGGATCAGGTCGATGCGCAGCATCATCTCGTTGCTGTCGTCATCGTCCAGGGTCAGCTTGTGCACCTCGTCGATGAAATAGCGGTGCGCAGCCCGGTGGGCGTCGAGGCCGGGATATCCCTGCTGCTCCATCAGCGCCTCCTCCCGCTTGAAATGCACGGTCGTGTATTCCTGCAAGCCCCCCAGCAGCCCGGACAGGCTGGCGCGATCCTTCTCCGCGATGCCGGCCTTCAGAAGCCGATTGAACATATCGAGCAATTTCCTGTGGTCGTCGTCGAGAACTTCGACGCCGACGCTCATCGATTTATCCCAGGCAACATGTTGCATTGGATCAATCCTTCCAGAGGGCCGGGTCAGGCGAGTATAGGGGGCCGTAAATCTTGTATCGCGATGTTAAAACCGGCAGCCACGGCGGCACAAGCGGCAAAAAACCGCAGGCCGGTGGTTGCGCCGCACCCTCCTGAGCTTGTGGGCCGTTAAATGATGTGCTTCCACGCGCGCCGTCCAGGCATTATGAAAATGCACGGGATCTGCGGAGTTCGGGACGATGGCGCTGCTGGACGATATTCTGGAAAAGAAGCGGGTTCTGGACGACGCCCGGCCCATGCCGTTGACGGTGGTCCGCGATCTGGCCGACCGCTTCGAACGCGGCCTGACCTCCGCCTGCCTCCTCGCGGAGGGGATCGAGCTGTCCCCCGAGGACATCCGCATGGTGCTGGACCGCGGCGCGGTTCTGCGCAGCCGTCCGGCCGAGCCGCAGCGCCTCGCGCTCAACCACCGCGCCGCACTGGAACTGATGGCCCGCCTGTCCTTCCAGGGCGGCGGGGTGGTGACGGAGCGCACCATCGCGGCTTTCCACGGCGTGCTGTACCAGGGGATTGACACGAACGCCGGGCGCTACCGGGAGGGCGCGCTCAAGGACGACGCCGGGGCCTCCCCCGATCCGGCGAAGGTGCGGGTGTCGATGTCGGCGCTGTCGGGCTGGCTGCGCCGGACGGAGCCGGGTCCGGAGGCCGCCTTCGAGGCGCATCACCGGCTGATGAGCGTCCGCCCCTTCTTCCAGGGCAACGCCGCGACCGCGCTTCTGCTGTGCAACCTGATCCTGAACCGCGCCGGCTTCCCGCCGGTGGTGGTGACCGGGGAGGATCGCGAGATGTACACCGCGATGGTGGAGCGCGCCTGGTCGCTCGGTGACAAGACGCCGTTCCGCGACCTGATGATGCGCCTGCTCGACCGCAGCCTGAACCTGTGCCTGCGCAGCGCCGCACGCGCCCTCCGTGATTTCGATCCGGCCGACGAGGACGAGCACGGCCTTGGCGGCGACCATGAGGAAGGCTACGGCCGGCGTCTCTGACGGGGCCGGACGCTCAGCCTTTGGCCGGCAGCAGCAGGCGGGACGGGCGGGCGCCGCCGCCGTGGATGAGCAGGGTGATCGGCTGCGCGTCGACCAGCCGGGTTTCGCCCGGCTCCGCCCCTGTCCCCGGATTGACGGGGTAGGCCGGGAAGCAGGACCCGGCGAGGCTGAGGCGCAGCGCGCTTCCGGCGGGCAGCGTCGCGCAGAGGGCGCGCAAGGCCACCGGCATGGGCCGCTGCTCGCCGCCCGGCTCCACCCGCGCGTGGCCCTGACTCAGCGGCAGGACGCGCCCGTCCGGCAACACGGCGGACAGGACGGCGCTGACGTCGAAGGACGGGGCGTCGGCCTCCACCCAGATCTCCAGTGCGGCCAGACCGGACAGCGTCAGTGGCGCCGTGAGCGGGGCTGTGTCGTAGACCGCGACGTCGGGGCGGGCGTCGACGGCGGCGCGATCGCGTGGGCCGGCGTCCGGCACGGCGTGACCACCCACGGTGGGCACCGGATCGCGCGGGTCATGGACCAGCACGTCGAGGAACGCTTCGTCCGGAGCATCGTCGTGCAGGGCGCCGCCGCGCCGCGTGGCGAGTCCGTCGCTCGACAGATGCAGAGGCTGTGCGGTGGGCGGCAGGGCCGGCAGGTCGCGCCAGCGGCGTTCCAGAACGTCGAACAGACGGATCGGGCCGCCGCGCTCCGCGCCGTTCATCTCCCCTTTCAGAAAGCGCTCGAACCAGCCGAGTTGCAGGGCGTCGAAGGACGGCACGTCGAACGGCGCCCGGTCGTCACCGTGGGATTTGTCGGTCCGGGGGGCACGCGCGACGCCGTGCCGGTCCCACGGGCCGACCAGCAGGCGGACGGTGCCGTCGCTGCCGGCGGTCAGAGCCTCGTGCGCCGCAAGCGTGCCGGTCAGGCGCGGGTCGTACCAGCCGCCGATCTGGAGGACGGACACTTCCCCGACGCCGCCGGACAGGGCGTGGCGGGGAGTTAGGTCGTCCCAGCTTCCGCCAGGGCCGGGCGTGGTCAGCCAGTCGTCGTAATGGCAGTGGCGCGCGTAGTCCCGCAGCACCCGCGGGCGCGACGGAATCTCGTCGTCCAGCGGCAGGCTGCGGATCGCTTCCAGAAGCGCGCGGTAGGCCGCGCCATCCTCCAGCCGGCGGGCGGACTCCCCCGCGCAGCGCAGCGCCCAATCCATCGCGTCGGCCAGCCGGAAGGCGCCGCCCTCCGTCGCCCAGTCGGTGAACACGTCCCAACCGGCCAGCGCCGGAACCACCGCGCGCAGCGCCGCGGGACGTTCGGCCAAGGCCAGAAGCTGCGCCATTCCGGCGTAGCCGCTGCCGTACATGCCGACCGTTCCGTTGGAGCCGGGCAGGGACGCCGCCCAGGCCACCGCGTCGGCGCCGTCCTCGCGTTCCGCCTCGAAGGGACGGAAACGGCCCTCCGACGTGCCGCGCCCGCGCACGTCCTGCACCACCACCACATAACCGCGCGCGGCGTACCAGCGCGGATGCGCGTAATGGCTGGTCATCGCCGTGCGCCGCCCGCAGGCCAGACGCAGCAGCAGGGCGGGCCAGGGGCCGACCCCGTCGGGACGGTAGAGGTCGGCGTCCAGCCGCACACCGTCGCGCGTCCGCATGGAAACGGTTTCGGGAGGCCGGACGGCCAGAAGAGGCGGCTGTTCGAGAATCACCGGGGCCATATGGGTCATGGGGCGCCCTGCCGAGCAACTGTGACCGGCAACTCTCGCAAGCGCTGTGCCATGACCTGATCAAACCCTCTCTCCCCTGGGGAGAGGGCTGGGTGAGGGGGGATATGCCCGGCAGGGCGGAGAAAAAGCGCTCGTCTTGCGACGCGGACCGCCTTCGGCGCCCCCTCATCCTGACCTTCTCCCCAGAGGGGAGAAGGAACTGAGTCGCACCGCTTCCGCACAAACGATAGGCGGACGCCTTTTTGAAAGGCGCTTTTATGAATCGTAGCTCAACAGCGAGACGCTGGGCACGTCCAGCTTGTCGCGGCCGTTGAGGAAGGTCAGCTCGACCAGGAAGGCGGCGGCGCGGACGTCGGCGCCGACGCGGCGCAGCAGGCTGATCGCCGCAGCCATGGTGCCGCCGGTCGCCAGCAGGTCGTCCAGCACGACCACGCGCTGGCCGGGCTTCACGGCGTCGGCCTGAACCTCGATGGTGTCGGTGCCGTATTCCAGGTCATAGGAATGGGCGACCTTGTCGCCGGGCAGCTTGCCGTGCTTGCGCACCATGATGAAGCCGGTGCCGAGCGCCAGGGCCAGCGGGGCGGCGATCAGGAAGCCGCGGGACTCGATGCCCACCACCAGGTCCGGCTTATGCGGGCGCAGCGCTTCGGCCAGCTGGTCAACCGCCTCTTTCCACGCCTCGGCGTGAGCCAGCAGCGGGGAGATGTCGTAGAAGAGGATGCCGGGCTTGGGGAAGTCGGCGATGCCGCGGATGTGGTTCTTCAGGTCGATGGGGTTCGGCATGGTGAATAGGTTCCTGTGCAACGGCGGCGCCATACTATCGGCGCGGACCTCCGCGTGCAAACCACCGCTGTGCGGCTGTTTTTCCCCGGCTTGAGGTTGACCATCGGGGGGGCTTGCGGCCAAGTTCCTCCCCACAAGCATGAGCATCGCCGCAGGACGGCACCGGATGGAAAGGGCAGGACGGGGCATGGCGCGCGAACGGGCGTGGTTGGAATCGTCGCGCGCCGGCGACGGCGAGTGGCGGCTGACGGCTCTCGGCCATTGGGACCTGAAGGCCGCCGGGGCCCTGTCGGGCACGCTCGACCGCTTCGCGCTGGACGGCGGCGGGGCGGTCAGCCTCGACCTGTCGCGGCTGGACGCCATGGACACGGTGGGTGCCTATCTGCTGTCCATGCTGTCCGACCGGCTGAAGGCGGCGGGCCATGGCGTCGATCTGTCCGCCATCCGGCCGGAGCACGCCGCCCTGTTCGACGCCGTGCGCGAGGTCGGCCCCCCGCCGGTCGAGCGGGCGGAGACCCACCACCCCATCCTCGACATGCTGGAGCGCACCGGGCGCACCGCCGTCGACGGGCTGCGCGAGGGGCGGGACCTGCTGTCCTTCCTCGGCCTCATCACCATCACCTTCGGGCGGCTGATCGTGAATCCGCGGCGGCTGCGCTTCCGCTCGGTGATGTTCCACATCGAGCAGACCGGGCTGAACGCCCTGCCGATCCTCGGGCTGCTGTCCTTCCTGATCGGCGTGGTGCTGGCCTTCCAGGGAGCAGACCAGCTCCGCCGCTTCGGGGCGGAGCTGTTCGTGGTCAACCTGCTGGGCGTGTCCATCCTGCGCGAGATCGGCATCCTGATGACCGCCATCATCGTGGCGGGCCGCTCCGGCTCCGCCTTCACCGCGCAGATCGGCACCATGAAGGTGAACCAGGAGGTGGACGCCATCAGCACGCTGGGGCTGGACGTCGTGGAGCTTCTGGTGGTGCCGCGCGCGCTGGCCCTGATGATCACCCTGCCGCTGCTGGCCTTCTACGCCGACATCATGGGGCTGTTCGGCGGTGCGGTGATGAGCTACGCGACGCTGGACATCACCTTCGGGCAGTTCATCCGCCAGCTTCACGGCGCCGTCACCCTGCCGCATTTCGTGGTTGGACTGGTGAAGGCGCCGGTCTTCGCGCTGGTGATCGCCATGGTCGGCTGTTACGAGGGGCTGAAGGTCTCCGGCAGCGCCGAGAGCGTGGGCACGCTGACGACCAAGTCGGTGGTGGAGTCCATCTTCCTGGTGATCGTCCTGGACGCGGTCTTCTCCGTCCTGTTCTCCTTCCTCAGGCTGTGAGGGGCCGTGGCGCCGTTTGACGACACACAACCGGATGCGCAGGACGCGGTGATCCGCGTGCGTGGGCTGGTCACGCGCTTCGGCCCGCAGGTGGTCCATGACGGGCTCGACCTCGACGTGCGGCGGGGGGAGGTGCTGGGCGTGGTCGGCGGCTCCGGCACCGGCAAGTCGGTCCTGCTCAAGGAGATCCTCGGCCTGATCCGCCCGGCGGACGGCCGGATCGAGCTGCTGGGCCGCGACACCGCCGACCTGCCGGAGGCGGAGCGGGTGGCGCTCCAGGCGCGCACCGGCGTGCTGTTCCAGAACGGCGCGCTGTTCAGCTCGATGACCGTGGCGCAGAACGTCATGGTCCCGCTGCGCGAGCACACCGACCTCCCGGCGGCGCTGGCAGCGGAGATCGCGCGGGTGAAGATCGCCATGTCCGGCCTGCCGCCCAACGCCGGGGCGAAGTTCCCGTCGGAACTGTCGGGCGGCATGATCAAGCGTGCCGGGCTGGCCCGCGCGCTGGCGCTCGACCCCGACATCCTGTTCCTGGACGAGCCGACCGCCGGGCTTGACCCCATCGGCGCCGCCGCCTTCGACCAGCTGATCCGCAACCTGCAGCGCAGCCTGGGGCTGACCGTCTTCATGGTCACCCACGACCTGGACAGCCTGACCTCCATCTGCGACCGCATCGCCGTGCTGGTGGACAAGAAGATCCGCGTGGGCACGCTGGAGGAGCATCTCCGGGACCCGCATCCCTGGATTCACGACTATTTCCACGGACCGCGCGGCCGCGCCGCGCGCCATGCAGAAAGCTGACCGGACGCCATGGAAACCCGCACCAGCTACATCCTCGTGGGCAGCTTCGTGTTGGCCTTGCTGGCCGGACTGTTCGTCTTCACCGTCTGGGTCGCCAAGATCCAGCTGGAGGAGACGCGCCAGCCCTATTACATCTATTTCACCGGCTCGGTGACCGGCCTTCAGGAAGGCAGCCCGGTGCGCTACCGCGGCATTCCCGTGGGCACCGCGACCGACATCCGCCTGGACCCCAACGACGTCAGCCGCGTGCGCGTGCGGATCGAGGTGCAGGAAGGCACGCCGATCAAGACCGATTCCATCGCCTCGCTGGAGGTGCAGGGAATCACCGGCGGCGCCTATGTGCAGATTTCCGGCGGCACGGAGATGAGCGAGCTTCTGCGCACCGCGCATGACGGCGGCATACCGGTGATCCCGTCGCGCCCCTCCTCCCTGACGGTGTTCGTCGACGCCGCCCCGCAGCTTCTGAACCGCGCGCTGGACCTGACCAACCGGGTGGCCGACCTGCTGACCCCGCAGAACCAGGCGGCCATCGCGGAGATCCTGGCGAACACGCGAACGTTGACCGGCGAGCTGGCCCGCGCCAGCCATGGGCTGGACGGCACGCTCGCCCAGGCCAACCGCACGCTCCAGGGATTCGAGACGGTCGGCCCGCAGCTTGGCCAGACGATGGAGCAGGCGCAGCGCACGCTGGCCGCGGTGGAGAGCGGCACGAAGACCCTGACGGGCGACCTGCACACGCTGGCCGGATCGCTGAACAAGACCGCCACCCAGCTCAACGCCATGATCGGCGAGAACCGCGGGGCGCTGCGCGACTTCACCGGCGGCGGGCTGTATGAACTGACCTTGCTTATCTCGCAGTTGCGCGACCTGTCGGGGCAACTGTCCCGCGTCGTGACGCGGATCGAGAATGACCCGTCGAACTTCCTGTTCGGCGGAACCCGCCAGGGCGTGGAGGTGCGTGGACGATGACGAGCCGTTTGATGAGGGCGATGGGGGCGGCGCTGCTGACGGTCGGCCTGATGACCGGCTGCGCGGCGCTGAACCCCACCGCGCCCAGCCTCTACACCCTGACGCCGGGGACGATGGCGGAATCGGGGTTGCCGCCGGTGAGATGGCAATTGCTGGTCGAGCCTCCGGCGGCCAGCGCCGGGATCGACACGCCGCGCATCGCGGTCACCCGCTCCGCCACCGCGCTCGACTACTTCGCCGGGGTGTCCTGGGCCGACCGGGCGCCGAACATGGTGCAGGGGCTGATCGTCCAGTCCTTCGAGGACAGCCGGCGGATCGTCTCGGTCGGGCGGGATTCCGCGGGGCTGCGCTCCGACTTCCTGCTGAAGACCGAACTGCGCGATTTCCAGGCGGAGTTCAGCGACGCCAGCGCCGCGGCGCCGGATCGGGTGCGGGTGCGGCTGTCGGCCAAGCTGGTCGCCATGCCCAACCGGACCATCGAGGCGGGCGAGACCTTCGACGCCGTGGTCCCGGTGCGCGGGTCGGATTTCACCGACGTGATCGCCGCCTTCAACACGGCGCTGGGGCAGGTGGAGGGCGCGTTGGTCGACTGGACCCTGCGGCGGGGCGAGGCGGTGTTCCGCGCGGATGCCGGCCGCGCCGGTTCGGCGGGCCCCCGTTGAGGAAAGCGCTTGCTAAGCGTACAAAGCCTCATACGTAATAGGGATCTGGGAAGGGCTGGGGCTGACGGGGCAGAGCATCCGATGATGGAGCTTTCGGAGCTTTCGCGCGACGAGTTGCAGGCGATGTCGGAGGCCGCGCGGGAGGTCCGGCTGTGCCAGCGCGTGCTCGCCAAGACCGGCGACACGGTGGTGGGGGAGCTTCTGCGCGGGCACGGTACGCTCTACGAATGGCGCCACTACCCGCCGGGCGACGTCTACGACGCCGAGTATCACGCCCAGTACTATTACCACTGCCACCCCGAGGACGAGCGGCCCGACGGCGAGCATGGGCACTTCCACACCTTCCTGCGTCCGCTGGGGATGCCGCCGGGCATGGAGCCGGTGCCACTGAGGGATTACGAGGAGCCGGACAACCCCAACGACGCCCTGTCCCATCTGGTGGGGATCGCCATGGACGTGGCGGGGCAGCCGGTGCGCCTGTTCACGACGAACCGTTGGGTGACGGGAGAGACGTGGTACGCCGCCGACGACGTGATCCGCATGCTCGACGGCTTCACCGTGGACCACGCCCGTCCGTCCTGGCCGGCGAACCGCTGGATCACCGCGATGGTGCGGCTGTTCCGCCCCCAGATCCTCAGCCTGCTGCACGAGCGCGACCGGACGGTCGCCGCTTGGAGCGACCGCCATCCGGACGGCTGGGTCTATGAGGATCGGGCGCTGGAGGTCACGTCACAGATTTTGATCTCGGTGGAGGAGCAGGTCGCCGCGGTGGATCACGCGCTGCGCGGCGTGTGGCGACGGTCTTCCGTGCTGCCGGAACCGCCGCGCTTCGTCACGCAGTAACGCACCGTGGGGAGGCTGCGGCCGGTCAAACCGGCAGCAGCGCCTTGCCCGTGGTGCCCGGAATCTGCCGGGCCTGGGCCATCACCGCCTTCTGAACCTTCTCGAAGGCGCGCACCTCGAGCTGGCGCACGCGCTCGCGTGAGACGTGGAAGTGCTGGCTCAGCTCCTCCAGGGTCAGCGGCTCGTCGCGCAGGCGGCGGGCCACCAGGATCTGCCGCTCGCGGTCGTCGAGAACGCCGAGCCCCAGCTTCAGGAACTGCTGGCGGCGCTTGCGCTCCTGCGCACCGGCCAGGATCGCTTCCTGGTCGGGGCTCTCGTCGGCGAGAAGGTCCAGCCATTCGCTGTCGCCATCCTCGGCCAGGGTGGCGTTCAGCGAGCGGTCGGTTCCCAGCCGGCGGTTCATCTCGACGACGTCGGCCTGGGAGACGTCCAGCGTCGTCGCGATGCTCTCCACCGCCTCCGGAGACAGGTCGCCGCCGAAGGTGCCGTTCTCGGCGTCCTGCAACTGGGCCTTCAGCCGGCGCAGACTGAAGAACAGCTTCTTCTGCGCGGCCGTGGTGCCGATCTTCACCAGCGACCAGTTGTGCAGCACATATTCCTGGATCGCCGCCCTGATCCACCAGGAGGCGTAGGTGGCGAAGCGGAACCCCTTGTCGGGGTCGAACTTCTGGGCCGCCTGCATGACGCCGACATTGCCCTCGGCGATCAGGTCGGACAGCGGCAGGCCGTAGCCCTGATAGCCGCGGGCCATTTTGAAGACGAGCCGGAGGTGGCTGCCGATCAGCTTGTCGAGGGCGCGGCGGTCCTGCCGCTCCCGCCAGCGGATGGCGAAGTCGCGTTCCTGCTCGGGGGTGAGGTAGTCGTACTTGCGGGTTTCTTTTAGAAAGAGGGTGAGGGGTTCGCCAGAAACTGCCAGTTCCGTCAAAGAGCTTCTCCTGATTCCGGCATCCTCGGGAAACACCCTGCAATGGACCGATGGCCCCCGGCCCGGCTGGCCGGCGGGGCCATCGGAGCGGGGTGGGATCGGCTGTGGCCCAGGGCCGGCCGTGAATGTGTGGATGTCGGCAAGAGCTTAGAAATAAGAGGTCGCAGCCGTGGTTCAAGGGGCGGTGGGAAAGAAAGTATCCGCAGCCGGAAAATGGGAACTCCCCGGAATGGGCCGCGTTGGGGTCGGGTTGGGCCGGCTGGAATCGGCCCGGTGACCGCCAACGGAGGACCGCGGCCATGGACCTCGATCCGCTGCTTCTGTCACGAATCCAATTTGCTTTCGTGATTTCTTTTCACATTCTTTTCCCCTCTTTTACGGTGGGGCTGGCCTGCTGGATCGCGGTTCTGGAGGCGCGGTGGCTGATGACCGGCAAGGCGCTGTACCGCAGCCTGTCGGAGTTCTGGACGCGGATTTTCGCCATTTCCTTCGGCATGGGCGTGGTGTCCGGCATCGTGATGACCTACCAGTTCGGCACGAACTGGAGCCGCTGGTCCGACATCGTCGGCAACGTGCTGGGGCCGTTGATCCAGTACGAGGTGGTGACCGCCTTCTTCCTGGAGGCTGCCTTCCTCGGCATCCTGCTGTTCGGGCGGGACCGCGTGCCGCGGGGAGTTCATTTCCTGGCGGCGGTGCTGGTGGCGGCGGGAACGGTTCTGTCCTCCTTCTGGATCTTGTCGGCGAACAGTTGGATGCACACCCCGGCGGGGGCGGAACTGCGCGACGGGCGGTTCTTCGTCACCGACTGGTGGGCGGTGGTGTTCAACCCCTCCTTCCCCTACCGGCTCGCCCACATGCTGACCGCGATGTTCCTGACCACCGGATTCGTGGTGGCCGGCATCAGCGCCTTCTACCTGCTGCGCAACCGCTTCCTGGAGCACGCGCGGGTCGGGCTCAGCATGTCGCTGGCGCTCATCACCGTCCTGGCGCCCTTGCAGATCTTCCTCGGCGACCTGCACGGGCTGAACACGCTGGAGCACCAGCCGGCCAAGATCGCCGCGATGGAGGGCCATTGGGAGGGCGGGGCGCGGGCGCCGCTGATCCTGTTCGCCATTCCCGACAACGAGGCGGAGGCCAACCACGCGGAGATCGCCATCCCCGCCCTGTCGAGTCTGATCCTGACCCATGAGTGGGACGGGGTGGTCCCCGGCCTGAAGAGTTTTCCGGTGGAGGACCGGCCCAACCCGGAAATCCTGTTCTGGACCTTCCGCATCATGGTGGCGATCGGCATGGTCATGCTGACGGTGGCGCTGATCCATCTGGTGCAGCGGGTGCGCGGGAAGCTCTACAGCCCCAACTGGTTCCACAAGCTGCTGGTCGGCTGCATGCCGCTGGGCTTCATCGCCATCCTCGCCGGTTGGTTCACCACCGAGATCGGGCGCCAGCCCTGGGTGGTCTATGGGATGATCCGTACGGCGGACGCGGTGACCCCCGCGCTGACCGGCGGGGCGGTGCTGACGTCGCTGATCGTTTTCATGGTGGTCTACGCCATCATCTACGGGGCCGGGACCTATTACCTGTTCCGGCTGCTGACCATCGGCCCGGCGCGGTTGATCGACGAGGATCTGGAGATTCCCGCAGTGGCGCAGGGCCACCAGCCGAAGCGGCCCCTGTCGGTGCCCGGCGAATCCATCGAACCCGCGGAGTGACGTCCATGGAAGGCAGCCTGCTGACCCTCGCCTGGGTCGCCATCGTCGGTTTCGCCGTCTTCATGTATGTGCTGATGGACGGCTTCGACCTCGGCATCGGCATCCTCTACCCCTTCGCTCCCAGCGAGGAGGCGCGGGACGTCATGATGAACTCCGTGGCGCCGGTCTGGGACTTCAACGAGACGTGGCTGATCCTCGGCGGGGCGGGGCTGTTCGCGGCCTTTCCCATCGCCTACGCCGTCGTCCTGCCGGCCATGTATCTGCCGCTTCTGCTGATGCTGATCGCGCTGATCTTCCGCGGCGTCGCCTTCGAATTCCGCTTCAAGGCGCGGAGCAGCCGCCATTTGTGGAACAAAGCCTTCTTCCTGGGGTCGCTGCTCGCCACCTTCGCGCAGGGGGTGGTTCTCGGCTCCTTCATCCAGGGGATCGAGGTGGAGGGGCGGAACTTCGCCGGAACCATGCTGGACTGGCTGACCCCCTTCAGCCTGTTCTGCGGCGTGGCGCTGATCGCCGGATACGCGCTGCTGGGGAGCACATGGCTGATCTGGCGGACGATCGGCATCCTGCAGGACTGGTGCTTCCGCGTGGCGCGGCGGCTGCTCATCGTGGTGCTGGTTCTGGTTGCCGCGGTCAGCTTGTGGACGCCCTTCCTGGACGCCTCCATCGCCGCGCGCTGGTTCTCGGTGCCCAACATCCTGCTGCTGTCGCCGGTGCCGTTGATGGTCGGCTTCCTCGCCTTCGGCCTGTGGCGGGCGCTGGACGAGGGGCGGGAGGTTCTGCCCTTCGCCTTCGCCATGGGGCTGTTCGCCCTGTCCTACCTGGGACTGGCGATCAGCCTGTGGCCGGTGCTGATCCCGCCGGGAATCACCGTGTGGCAGGCGGCGGCCCCGCCGGAGACGCAGGTCTTCCTGCTGATCGGCATGGCCTTCCTGATTCCGACGATCCTGATCTACACCGCCTACAGCTATTGGGTCTTCCGCGGCAAGGTGACGGGCGCCATCGGCTATCATTGAGCGCGGCGATCGTTGAGCCGGGGCCTGCCCCTGGCGTACAAGAGCCGACCCCCATCGACGGAGAGCGTGCCATGAGCCCAGACACCACCCCGGACATCAGCTTCGCCGAGGTGATGCTGCGCAAGGGCGCGGAGCTGTTGCAGGACACGATTCCGGAGGATGCGTCGGAGGAGGCGGTGAACATCATGGCGCGCCGTCTGGCCATCGCCGCGACGATGGACGCGCCGTTGGTCGTCCACGCCGAGGGCGGCGGCCGGCCGGAGATGTTCGAGGAGGCCATGCGGCTGGCCGATGTCTCCGCCGGGGAGCGCGCCGCCGCCCTCGCCGAAGCCCGGCAGACGGAGCGCGCCGTGGTGTTCGAGTTCGATGGCACCGGCCTGCTGACCGGCAACCGCGTGGTCGCCGCCGTGATTCGCCCGGAGGATCGGCCCGACCTTCTGGAGGCCTATCTCGCCATCGGGCGCCTGCGTGACGGCACCGCCCAGGTGACCGTCGCCCCGGCGACCCTGCGCCTCGACGCCCGCGCGCTGGCGGAGACGCTGGCGCTGATCGGCCCGGCGGCGCAGCACAGCGCCAACGCCGCCAACGCCGCCATGGCCCATGCGGCGAACATCACCGCTTTGCCGGGGCATGAGCTGGACAGCCTGCCGGGCGCCCTGGTGGCGCTCTACTGGCACGCCTTCTGCCTGTCCTCCGCCCGCGCGCGGTTGCGCCCCACCGGGCCGAACGCGCCGACCCTGCATTGAGCGTTGGGGAGCGGACCTTGAGGGTGCTGTTCCGCGCCGACGCCGGGGCGTCCATCGGGGCCGGGCACGTCATGCGCTGCCTCGCCGTGGCGGAAGCCGTGCAGGAGTTGGGCGGCGATGCGCTGTTCGCCGCGGCGAGCCTGCCGCCGGCTTTGGAGGATCGTCTGCGGGCAGCCGGAATCGCGGTTCGCCGGATCGCCGCGGACGCCGGCAGCGCCGCCGACCTCGTCGCGACCGGCGCCATCGCGGCGGAAACCGGCGCTGCCGCCGTCGTGCTGGATGGCTACGGATTCGGGGAAGACTGGCGGGCCGGACTGGCCGGGACGGGGCTGCGCATCCTGGCCTTCGACGACGCCGGGACGGGGGAGCCGATCCACGCCGGGTTGATCGTCAACGCCGCCCCGGATGCCGGGCTGCTGCCCTACCGCAAGGGGAACCCGGATGCCCGGCTGCTGCTCGGCCCCGCCTACGCGCCGTTGCGGCGGGAGGTGCGGGAGGCGGCGGCGGCGGCCAAGCCGCCGTTGGAGGAACGCCGCGGCCTGCTGGTGACCTTCGGCGGCTCCGATCCGCTGGGGCTGACGGCTCCGGTGATCGAATGCCTCGCGCCCCGCCTGCCCCCCAGTGTTTGGCTTGACGTGGCGGTCGGCGGGGCGGTGCGCGATGCGGGAGCGGTGGAGGCGGTGGCGGAGCGTTTCAAAGACAGCTTGCGGCTGCACCGCGACACGCCGCGCATGGGCCACCTGATGGCGCAGGCCGGGCTGGCCGTCTCGGCGGCGGGCACCACGACCGGGGAACTGGCGGCCATCGGCACGCCCGCGGTCCTCGTCACCATCGCCGACAACCAGCTGGAGGCCGCCCGCCAGTCGGAGGCTCTGGGCTGGTGCGCCTTGGTGCCCGGACAGACCGAAGGCGCTCCGGAGCGGATCGCTGACGTGGCGCTGGAGCTTTGGGCCGATCCGGCGCAGCGGCGGGCCATGGCGGACAAACTGGCGGGGATCGTCGATGGCCAGGGCGCCGTGCGCATCGCGCGGGCGCTGGCGGAGGCCGTCACCCGGCGGTGAAGCCGCCGTCCACGGGCAGCACGGTCCCGGTCACCCAGCGCCCGCTGTCGGCCAGCAGATAGGCCACGGCGTCGGCCACGTCCTGCGGTGCGCCGTAGCCCAGCGGGTGGGCGGCGGCGAGCGCCGCGTTCTGCTCCGCCGGCAGCATGGCGAACTGCTTCTCCGCCTTGGCGCCCAGCACCACCGCCGGGGCCACCACATTGACACGGATGCGCTTGTCGGCGAGTTCCAGCGCCAGCGATTGCGCCACCGACACCAGCGCCGCCTTGCTCGCGGCGTAGAGCGAGCGGCCCTTCTGCCCCTTCAGCCCGGCGACCGAGCCGACATAGACGATCGACCCGCCGCCCGGCGCAAACACGCCCTTCTGGTGGAAGCCGCGCGCCAGCATCAGCGACGCCCCGACGTTCAGCGTAAAATAGCGGTCGAACTGCGCCCGGTTGACCTGCCGCAGCACGGAATAACCCTGCTCCGACGCGGAATGGACCAGCCCGGCGAAGGGACCGCCCGCCTCTGCCAGCCCCTTCATCCAGCCGGGGATGGCGTCCAGATCGGTCAGGTCGAAGGGGGCGACGCTGTGCCGCTCCGGCTCGTCCAGCAGGGCGTGGGTGGCTTCCAGCGCGTCGGCGCGTCGGCCCACCAGCGTCAGGGCGGCGCCCAGACCGGCCAGCGTCCGGCAGATTTCCCGCCCGATGTCGCTGTCTGACGACGCCCCGGTCACCAGCAGGCGCCGTCCCGTAAGGTTGAGCGGGTTGCGCATGGAGCGGCAGCTCAGGGAGTCAGCAGGGGGAAGTCGTCGGGGATCTCCTGCACCGCCGGGGCGGGGATCGGCCCGACGTCGGCGACCACGGCGCCCCAGGACCAGCCGACGCCGAAGCCGGCCAGCAGCATCTTGCGCGTGCCGGTGGACAGCGCCTCGCCCAGCCGGTGGCTGACCGCCAGCGGGATGGAGGCGGAACTGGTGTTGCCGAAGTCGTGCATGTCCACGAGGAATTTTTCCGGCGGGAATTTGGTCTTCTTGCGCAGATGCTCCAGCATGAAGGCATTGGCCTGATGCATCACGCAGAGGTCGATGTCCTCCACCCCCACGCCGGCGAACTCCAGCGTCTCGCGGATCAGCGGCGGCACGGCGCGCAGCGTGAAGGCGAACACCTCCGCTCCGTTCAGCGACAGGCGCGAGTCGGTGAACATCCGCTCCTGCTTCTCCGCCGGCCAGGGCTCGCGTCCCGGCACCAGCGAATTGCGGCGCCCACCGGCCTTGACCCAGATGTTCTTGGCGCCGCCGCCGTCGGTGCCGACGACGACGTGGATCGGCGCGGCCCCCTGGCTGACCTCCAGCGCCACCGCCCCGCCCGCGTCGCCGAACAGCGGCAGGGTGGAGCGGTCGCCCGGCACGAGGTGGCGCGAGCTGGTGTCGCCGCACAGCACGATCGCCCGCCGGCCCGTCGATCCGCCGAGCAGCCGCCCGGCCATCCACAGGCCGTAGACGAAGCCGGAACAGCCCAGATTGACGTCGAAGCAGGCCGCACCGGTCGACAGCCCCAGCCGCTTCTGCATGACGCAGGAGGTCGCCGGGACGTTGTAGTCCGGGTCCTGCGACACGAAGACCAGAACGTCGACGCTGGCCGGGTCCCAGCCGAGCTGGGCGAGCAGCCCTTCCGCCGCCGCGACGCACATGTCCGACGCGCAGATGTGCGGCGGGGCGATGCGCCGCTCGTAGACGCCGGTGGTGGCGAACAGCTTCTCCGCCTCCTCCGCCGTGAAGAGGGAATGATCCTCCAGGAAGGAATGGCGGTGCGGCGGCACGGCGGCCCGGAATCCCGCGATGCGCACGCCCTCGATGATGGCCTTCACCGGATGCTCCCTCCCACCGTCGCCGCTGCGTCCGTCCTGGACTTGGGCGAATTCGGAGACTATTAACCGAAAGAACGCTAGGGTCGAATGATTAACGAACCGATAAATGGAATCAGCCATGGATGACCGGGGTCAGCAAAGCCGGCTTTCGTTCCCGCCCGACATGGTGATCCCGCCCCAGCGTTACTCCGGCGAGGCCAATCACGCCGAAGAGGCGGCGCGAGTCTTCCGCCGCTGCTGGATGTTCGTTGGATTTACGGACGACCTGCGCAACGACAACGACTTCATCACCGCGGACATCGCCGGCACCTCGGTTCTGGTGCAGAACTTCGACGGCGAGCTGCGGGCCTATCACAATGTCTGCACGCACCGCTATTCGCTGATCCACCTGCGGCCCTGCGGCAACGGCAAGCCGGTCTGCCCCTATCACGGCTGGGTCTTCAACCGTGACGGCGTTCCGGTCGGCATCCCCGGCAACCGTGAGCATTTCGGCCTGGACGACGCCGCGAAGAAGCGCCTCGCCCTGCGGCGTTTCGAGGTGGCGGTGCGGGGCCGCTTCGTCTTCGTGCGGCTGGAGCCGACCGGGCCGGGGCTGGACGAACAGTTGGGCGCCTATGGCGCCGTCCTCGACCATCTGTCGGAGCTGTTCACCGACCGCATCGACGAGGGCGTGCTGCCCTGGAACGCCAACTGGAAGGCGGCGCTGGAAACCGCCCTGGAAGTCTACCACGTCGATGCCACCCACCCGGACACCTTCAAGAGTTACGTCAAGAAGGTGTGGATCTGCTCCTACGAGGGCGAGCATTCGCGGGGCGTCAGCCAGCTGTCCGACGGCTCGGCGCGCTGGTGGGACGGGGTGAGCCAGAAAATGGGGCTGCCGCGCAGCGACCGGCTGGAAAGCTACGACCACTATCTGATCTTCCCCAACCTCGCCATCGGTGTCTCCCACGGCGCGTTGATGAGCGTCCAGACCTACGACCCCATCGGGCCGGACCGCTGCGACCTGCATTTCCGCCTGTTCCTGGGGGAGACTTCCAAGCCGCAGACCAAGGGCGGGGCCGCCCGCAAGGCGGTGGAGGCCAACGTCGCCGGCTTCAACCGCACCATCCTGGGCGAGGACCAGCGCGTCGCCGAAGCCACCCACAAGGGGCTGAAGCAGGTCCAGGCCCCGGCCGTCCTCGGCTCCTGCGAGGAGCGCATCGCCGCCTTCCACCGGGCGTGGCTCGCCCGCATGGTGGCCGAATGACACCGCTCGTTGATCTCACGGGGCGGCACGTCCTGGTCACCGGCGCGTCCGCCGGGATCGGGCGGGCGACGGCGCTGCTGGCCGCGACACTCGGCGCGCGGGTCACGCTCAACGGGCGCGACGCGGGGCGGCTGGACGAGACGCTGGCTCTTCTACCGGGGGAGGGGCACCGGACGGCCGCGTTCGACCTGTCGGACAGCGACGCCATTCCCGGCTGGGTCAAGGCACAGGCCGAGGCCGGGGGTCCCATCGCCGGGCTGGCCCATTGCGCCGGGGTGCAGGTCGGCAAGCCGGTGCGCGGCGTCGACCGCGCCTTCTTCGACAGCATCCTGCACGCCAACCTGCTGAGCGCGCTGGCGCTGGCCCGCGGCCTGCGGCAGAAGGGATGCCATGCCGAGCCGGCGGCGCTGGTCTTGGTGTCCTCCGTCGCGGCGGAGATCGGGCAGCCGGGCAACGTGGTCTATTCGGCGGCCAAGGGCGGGTTGGTCTCGGCCACCCGCGGGTTGGCCATGGAGTTCCTGCGCGACGGCATCCGCGTCAACTGCGTCGCCCCGGCGATGGTCGAGACGGAGATGATGGAGCGCTTCCGCCGCACCACCACGGCGGAGCAGTTCGAGGCGATCCGAGCCGCCCATCCCATGGGCTTCGGCAAGCCGGAGGACGTGGCCTCGGCCATCGCCTTCCTGCTGTCGCCGGCCAGCGGCTGGATCAACGGGGTGATGCTGCCGGTGGACGGCGGCTATCTGGCGACGTGACGCCGCGCGCGTTCGAAGGGTAAGGGTCCATGTTCCGCTTCCGCCGTCCGACGACCGACGATGCCGAGACGCTGCTGCGCTGGCGCACCGAGCCGTCGATCACCCGCTTCATGTTCACCGATCTGGAAACCCCGGATGTGGACCGGCAGCGCGCGTGGCTGGCCGCGATGGACGCCCGCCCGGACTTCCGTCATTTCATCATCGAGCATGAGGGCCGCCCGGTCGGCTATCTTTCCTACTATGACATCGACCGGGTGCATCTGCGCTGCTCCTCCGGCTCGTACATCGTGGAGGAGAAGGACCGGAAAAAGCTGGCCGGGTTCCTGCACTGCTTCATCATGGACTATTGCTTCTACGGATTGGGGATGAACAAGCTCTTCAACTATTTCATGGAGGGCAACGACACGGTCATCCGCATCCAGAGGGTTGTGAAGGCGCGCGAGGTCGGGGTGCTGCGTCAGCATGTCCAGAAATATGGCCGTTTCCACGACGTCCATGTGTTCGAGACGCTGCGCAGCGACTGGGAGGGGCATCCCCATATCTTTTCGCGCGAAACCACGCTGGCGGCCTTCGCGGAATAGGCCATGCGGCGAGGGGCTTACGTTGGGCGGTCGGCCGGGAAAGTTTGCCGTCACCCCCACCGAATGTTTGACCAATCCACCGCCGACGCGGTATGCGGCGGGTATGGGGGCGGCGCCGCGGCGCCGGAAGCATGAGGGGAAGCACGGTGCGGCCTGAGGAAGCCTTGACGGACATCGACGTCACGCTGCTTGCCGGCGGTCTCGGCTCGCGCATGCGGGGCGTCTCGGGCGACACGCCCAAGGTGCTTGCGCCCATCGCGGGCCGCGCCTTTCTCGGACATCTGCTGGACCATCTGGCGGCCTACGGCGCGCGCCGGGTGGTGCTGTGCCTGGGCCATCTGGCCGACCGGGTGACGGCGTGGCTGGCCCAGGGCGACACCAACCGGTCGCTGGACGTCGTCTGCCAGATCGAGCCGAGCCAGATGGGCTCCGCGTCGGCGCTCGCCTACATCCGCAAGGATCTCAAGGCCGGCACCGTCCTGGTGATGAGCGGCGACACCTTCCTGGACGCCGATCTGCGCGCCTTCGTCGCCTCGCACCGCCTGTCAGGGGCGGAGGCGTCGGTCCTGTGCGTGGAGGTGGAGGACGCCGCCCGCTTCGGCCGGGTGGAGGTCGGGCCGGACAGCCGGGTCCGCCAATTCCTCGACAAGGCGCCGGGGCGCGGGGTCATCAACGCCGGAGTCTATCTCTTCTCCGCCGCCTTCCTCGACCGCATCGCGGCCTCCGGGGCCAGTTCGCTGACCCGCGACGTGCTGCACAAGATGCCGCCGGGCACGCTGCACGGCCACATCGCCAAGGCCCGCTTCATCGACATGGGCACGCCGGAGAGTCTGGCGGTCGCCGCCAGCGTGATCGGCGGCCGCGAAACCTGAGCGGAGCGGGCGCCGTGGCGACGCTGGACGAGGCGCTGGCCATCGCGCTCGACCTTCACACCGCCGGGCGGACGGAGGAGGCGGAGACCCTCTACGGTCGCATCCTCGACGCCGTTCCGGACGAGCCGAACGCCCTTCACCTCTATGGACTTCTTTGCGCCCAAGGCGGGCGGCTGGAGCAGGCCGCTGAACTTCTGGGCCGGGCGGTGGCGCTGCGTCCCGGCCTGCCCGAATACCGCGCCAACCTCGCGATGCTGCATCAGGCCCGCGGCGACCCCGCCGCGGCGGCCGAGGAATACCGGGCCGCCTTGTGTCTTTGCCCCGATTCGGCGGCGCTCGCCTTCCCGCTGGCCGGAGCGGCGCGGCAAGCGGGGCAGGGCGGGCTCGCCTTGGCGGCCTACCGCCGAACCACCCTCATCCAGCCCGACCTTGCCGAGCCGATGGTCCAGGCCGGCATCCTGCTGCGCTACGAGGGGCGGACGGTTGAGGCGGTGTCCGTCCTGCGCCGCGCCGTCCGGCTGCGCCCCGACCATGGGGAGGCGTGGCACCATCTCGGCGTGGCGCTCCAGCGCCTCAAGGACCCGACGGCGCCGACGGCGCTGGCGCACGCCGCCACCCTGTTGCCGGAGGACGCGACGGTCCGGCTCAATCTCGGCCGCGCCCGTTACGAGGCGGGGCGCTGGGACGACGCCGCAGCGGCCCTGCGCAGCGCGCTGGCGCTCACCCCGGCGAACGATAGCGCGCTGGAGCTTCTCGCCGCCGCCCGGCACAGAACGGGCGGGGAGGGCGAGACCGTGACGGTGCTGCGCCGTCTGCTGCGGCTGCGTCCGGACGCGGCGAACGGCTGGCACGCGCTGTCCCTGTCGGAACCCGGCGCCCTGGGGTCGCTCCACCGGGCGTTGGCCCTTCAGCCGGAACACCGCAATGCGCTGAGCGGTCTGGCGAACCGGCTGCGCGACCGGCGGGAGATCGCCGCATCGCTGCGCCTGCACGACCGGGCCGTCCGCCTCCAGCCGTCCAGCGCCGAGGCGCGCTGGAACCGCTCCCTGGCGCGGCTGCTCGCAGGCGACCTGACGGGCGGCTGGGAGGATTACGAGGCGCGTTGGGGCGTGGCCGATTTCCCGACCAAACCGCGCGGCCTGCCGCAGCCGCTGTGGAGCGGTGAGGACATCGCCGGGCGGACCATCCTGCTGCACGAGGAGCAGGGCCGCGGCGACGCCATCCAGTTCGTCCGCTACGCCCCTCTGGTGGCCGCCCGCGGCGCCCGCGTGCTGCTGGAGGTCGGGGCCGATCTGCTTCCGCTGTTCCGCGGCCTGCCGGGGGTTGAGCGGGTTTTCGCGCGCGGCGAGCCCTTGCCGGCGTTCGACTGGCAGTGCCCGCTGCTCAGCCTGCCACGGGCCTTCGCCACCCGGCTGGAGACCATTCCCGCCGCCGTTCCCTACCTGACCGCCGACCCGGCGCGTGCCGCGGCGTGGCGGGAGCGGTTGGCCGGCGACGGCCTCAAGGTCGGGCTGGTCTGGGCCGGCAACCCGCAGTTCGCCGGCGACCGGGAGCGGTCGCCGGGGTTGGCGGCGCTGGCCCCGCTGCTGGCGGTGCCGGGCTGCCGCTTTTTCGGCCTGCAACTCGGCCCCGGCCATGACGAGCTGGCGCGGCGACCGATGCCCCTGTCCTTCATCGATCTGGAGCCGGAGATCCGCGATTTCGCCGACACCGCGGCGATCATGGCGTCGCTGGACCTCGTGCTGTCCTCCTGCACCGCGCCTGCCCATCTGGCGGGAGCGCTGGGTGTCCCGCTGTGGCTGCTGCTGTCCCACGCGCCGGACTGGCGCTGGCTGCTCGACCGCGCCGACAGCCCCTGGTACCCGACCGCCCGCCTGTTCCGCCAGCCCCGCCCCGGCGACTGGGCCGCGGTGGCGGAGGAGGCCGCGGCGGCGCTGGCGGAGCGGGTTGCCGCGCGTTCTTGAAACCTTAACCACACCGGGGCTATCAGGAGGCGAAGCGCACGACACGCGCCGGTTGGGGGAACAGCATGTCCGACATCGCCGGGGACCAGGCCGCCACGCTGAAGGCCCTGCTGGCCGAGCGCCAGTTCAACGCCGACCGCCTCAACGCCCTGACGGCCCATTGCGAGCGCATGCGCCGCGAGCTGGATCGGGACGCCCGCCTGTCCATCGCCGAGGAGTTGCGCCACGATCCGCCGACCGGGGAGACGGTGCTGCTCCACTCCGTGCTGTTCCAACTCACCGGCGACCTCTACCACTACGAACGGATTCTCCATTACCTGCTGCTGGGTGGGGAGCGCGTCGGGCCGCAGCTGATGCACTACACTTACTGGTGCATGGCGCGGCAGCTGTTCCTGGCCGCGTCGGCGCCGGAGAAGCTGGGCGCCTTCGGCCCCTGCGACCTCTTCCGCTTCTACGAGGAGCTGGTGCGGGCGGTGGCGCGGCGCTGGGGCGTCGTTCCACCGCGCCACGTGCCGCGCGACGGGGCAATCCGCCGGGTGGCCGTGCTGACCAACCAGTTCACCAACGACCAGCACCAGCCCTCGCGCGACTGCTTCGACTACGCCAGCCGGCTCCAGGACGATTTCGGGCTCGACGTCGCCATCGTCAATTGCAACACCATGCCGCTGCGGGCCGAGAGCCTGTTCGTTCCGCCGATGATCGCGGAGCTGGTCGCCGATTACGAAGGCGTCTTCGCGCTGAAGATGTTTGGCAAACAGGTGAAGATGGCCTCCTTCACCGACCGCGCCTTTTCCAAGGACAAGCTGGCCACCATCGTCGGTGCCATCGACGGCTACGACCCCGACCTGCTGGTGACCTTCGGCGGGGCCAACGTGGTGGGGGACCTGTTCGCGGTGACGGACGCCCGGCCCGTGGTCTGCCTGCCCACCACGTCGGGCATGACCATCTCACTGGCCCATCTGGTGCTGGGCTACGAGGAGGGGAACCACACCGACGCCATGCCGGCGCTCTACCGCGGCCCCTTCGCACGGCGCTTCCGGCCCTTCACGCTGGGCTTTTCCCCGCCCCCCACGGCGGGGGTCGGGGGCGCTCTCGACCTCGGCGATGCGGCCTTCGTCTTCGCCGTGGTCGGCACCCGCCTGGATTTCGAAGTGACCGCGGAATTCCTCGCGCTGGCCGATTCCATCCTCGACCGCTGCCCCGGCGCGGTGATCGTCTTCGCCGGGCAGGTGGAGCAACTGCCGGCCCGTCTGGCGGCGGCGCGCAACGGCGCGCGGATGCGCAGCCTGGGCCACCTGACCGACATCCGCGCCTTCTACCGGCGCTGCCACGCCTACCTCAACCCGTCGCGCCAGGGCGGCGGCGGCAGCGCCGCCTACGCCATCGCGGAGGGGCTGCCGGTGGTCACGCTGGCCTGGGGCGACGTGGCGAGCGTTGCGGGGGCGGGCATTCCCGTGCCGGACGCCGCCGCCTATGTGGAGCGCGCCGCCGCCCTCGTCGCCGACCCGGCGCTGCGGGAGCGGCAGGCGGAGCTGTCGCGCATCCGCTTCCGGACCGTCGGCGACCGCCACCGCTGCGCCGAACGGCTGCTGGCCTACGGCGAGGAAGCGCGGGACCTTCTGCGGGCTGCCGCACAAAAGGAAGACCCGCCGTCCGCTTCCGTGGCAGTGTAAGCCAAGACCATCACAGCGAGACCGCCCTCCGTGCCGCGCGACGTCATCATCAACGGCCGTCCCATCGGCCCCGGCCATCCGCCCTATCTGATCGCCGAGATGTCGGGCAACCACAAGGGCGACCTGAACCGGGCGCTCGCCCTGGTCGACGCCGCCAAGGAGGCCGGCGCCGACGCGGTGAAGCTGCAGACCTACACCGCCGACACGCTGACCATCGACCATGACGGGCCGGGCTTCCTGCTGGAGGGCGGGCTGTGGCAGGGCCGCACCCTGCACGACCTCTACCGCGAGGCCCACACCCCCTGGGAGTGGCATGGCCCGCTGTTCGAGCGCGCGCGCGCCATCGGCCTGACCATCTTCAGTTCTCCCTTCGACGACACGGCGGTGGATCTGCTGGAGCGGTTGGACGCCCCGGCCTTCAAGATCGCCTCCTTCGAGCTGAACGACCTGCCTCTGATCCGCCGGGCCGCCCGCTCCGGCAAGCCGCTGATCCTGTCCACCGGCCTCGCCACGCTGGGCGAGATCGCGGAGGCGGTGGAGGCGGCGGGCGACGCGCCGCTCGTCCTGCTCCATTGCGTCAGCGGCTACCCGACGCCGCCCGAGGACTGCAACCTGCGCACCATCCCGCATCTGGCGCAGGCCTTCGGCGTGGCCGCCGGCCTGTCCGACCACACCCACGGCGCGGCGGTGCCGGTCGCGGCGGCGGCGCTGGGCGCGGTGGTGATCGAGAAGCATTTCACGCTGTCCCGCGCCGACGGCGGGGTGGACAGCGCCTTCTCCCTGGAACCGGCGGAGTTCAAGGCGATGGCCGCCTCCGTCCGCACCGCCTGGGCGGCCTTGGGCCGCGTCCATTACGGGGTGAAGCCGAGCGAGGCGGGCGGGCGGGACTACCGCCGTTCCCTCTACGTCACCGCCGACGTGGCGGCGGGCGAGGCGCTGAGCGCCGTCAGCGTCCGCTCGATCCGTCCCGGCTTCGGCCTGGAGCCGAAGCATTTCCCCGCCGTGCTCGGCCGCCGCGCCGCCCGCGCCCTGACGCGCGGCGAGCCGCTGCGCTGGGACATGCTGGCCCCGGAGGAGGAATGAGCGCCGCCACGGCCAAGCCGCGCGTTGTCTGCATCTCGCAGGCCCGCATGACCTCGACCCGACTGCCCGGCAAGGTGCTGATGGAAGCGGCGGGGCGGCCGCTGCTGGCGCATCATCTGGGCCGTTTGGCGCGCTGCCGGACGCTCGACGCGCTGGTGCTGGCGACCACGGCGAACGGCACCGACGACCCGGTGGCGGAGCTGGCGGGATCGCTCGGCGTGCCGGTGTTCCGCGGCGACGAGCAGGACGTGCTCGGACGCTTCGCCGGGGCCGCCGCCATGGCCGGAGCGGACGTGGTGGTGCGGGTCACCGCCGATTGCCCGCTGATCGACCCGGCGCTGGTGGACCGTGTGGTGACCGCCTTCCTGGAGTCGGCGCCGCCGCTGGACTATCTCAGCCTGGACGTCACCCGCTTCCCGCGCGGGCTGGATGCGGAGGTCTTCACCCGCGCCGCTCTGGACGAGGCCGCCGCCAACGCCACCGACCCGGCGGAGCGCGAGCATGTCACCGCCCACCTCTACCGCCGCCCGGAGCGTTTCCGCATCGGCGGTCCCCTGACTCCGCAGGACGGCAGCGTCCTGGACCAGCGCTGGTGCGTGGATGAGCCCGCCGACCTGGAACTGGTCCGCCGCCTGCTGGGCGCCTTGCTTCCCGAAAATCCCGGCTTCGGCTGGCAGGATTGTTGCAATCTGCTGCGCCAGCACCCTGAATGGGCCGACCTGAACGGCAGCGTGCGTCAGAACACGCTCCACTGAAACGGAGACACCACCATGGACCGCAAGGAATTCCTGCTCGCGCTCGACGAGATGCTGGAGCTGGACGCCGGCACCCTGACGGGCACGGAAGAACTCGACTCGATCGACAGCTGGGACTCTCTGGCCGTCATCAGCTTCATCGCTCTGGTCGATGAGCGGTTGGGCCACGTCGTGGAAGGCGAGAAGCTCGTCAAGGCGAAGACGGTGGACGACCTGCTGGGGCTGGCCGGCATCGCCGTGGCCGCCTGATCCTGTGATGGATGGCCGGGTGACCGGAAGGATCGAGCGCTCCCCACGGCGCGGACGAGCCGACATCGAGGGCGGTCCGGCCTCCTATCTGTCGATGGGGCAGGGCGGCGTTCCGGCTCTGCTCCTGCACGGTTTCGCCGGGGATTCGCTGACCTGGCAGTTCAACGCCGCGGCACTGGCCGCCGACCGCCGGGTTCTGGCGGTGGATCTGCCGGGGCACGGCTCCTCGACCCTGGAGGTCGGGGACGGGCGGGTCGGCGCCTTCGCACCCTGGCTGCTGCGCCTGCTGGACGCGCTGGAGATTCCGTGCGTCCACGCCGTCGGCCACTCCATGGGCGGCTACGTCGCGCTGGCACTGGCGCGCTTGGCGCCGGATCGGGTGGCGAGCCTGTCGCTGATCGCCAGCGCCGGCCTCGGTCCCGATTTCGACCTGGAGTTCCTGCGGCGGGTCGCCGCTCTGGAGACGGTGGAGGACGGGCGGGACTGCGCCGCGCGTCTGTTCGCAAGGCCCTGGCTTCTGGCGGGGCGCGTCGGCGAGGTGATGCACGCCCAGGCCGCCGATCCCCGGCGCCGCGCCGCTCTGGAGCGGATCATCGCCGGCTCCTTCGCGGAGGCGCACCGGTCACCCGGTCCGGTGGACTGGACGGCCTTCCCCATGCCGATCCAGCTTCTGTGGGGGCGGGAGGACCGCATCATCCCGGTGCCGAGTGCCGACCGCCTGCCCCCCGCTGCACCGCTTCATCTCTTCGACAAGGCCGGGCACTTGCCGCATAGTGAGGCGGCAACCCCCGTCACGGCCATCCTCCGCGACTTCCTTTCCGCATGCGACCACCAATGACCGAATCCATGTTCGCGCTGATCGCCGAAGAGCTTGCCCGCATCGCCGCCGACAAGGGGGAAACCCTGCCGGCGCTCGGCCCGGACACGCGCTTCCTCGGCGGGGAGTTGCCGATCGACTCCCTCGACCTCGCCACGCTGTTGGTGGTGCTGGAGCAGCGCACCGGCCAGGACCCCTTCCGCGCCGGCTTCGTCCAGTTCAACACGGTCGGGGAACTGGCGGCCCTCTACCGTCCGGACATGCCCACCGGGTCCGCATGAACCGGCCGCCACCCTCCTGGCTGCATCCCGGCGTCCGCCTGATCGAGGCGGAGCGAAGCGTGGGCTGGGCGGAGATCGCCGCGCAGGCCGACACTTTCGAAGCGGCGTTCCGGGCTGCGGGGGCGCGCGTGGTCCTGCCGCCGCGGGGCGTTCCGGCCCTGGTCGCCGCCCTGGTCGCCGCCGAGCGGGCCGGGGTGGAACTGCATCTGTCGCGCCGCACCTCCGCGGAGACGGACGCGAAGCCCCACGAGCCGGGCTTCGCGGTGCTGCTGGAAACCTCCGGCACCACCGGCGCGCCGAAGCTGATACGCCACGACTTCCAGCGCCTGCGCGGGCGCCTGCGCGGCACCGCCGATCCGGGCGCGCGCTGGCTCCTGGCCTATGAGCCGGCGGCCTTCGCCGGGCTTCAGGTCATCCTGACGGCCCTGGCGTCCGGGGCGACGCTGGTGTCGGCGCCCGGCGCCGGTGCGGGGGAACTGGCGCGTCTCGCCGTGAGGCACGCGGTGACCCACATCAGCGCTACGCCCAGCTTCTGGCGCGCCTTCCTGCTGGCGCTCGACGGCGACGCGCCGCCCCTGGCGGCCGTCACGCTGGGCGGTGAGGTGGCCGACCAGCCGCTGCTCGACCGTCTGGCGGAGGGCTTCCCGAATGCGAAGCTTCGCCATATCTACGCCGCGACGGAAACCGGAGCCCTCTTCGCGGTGGGCGATGGAATGGCCGGCTTCCCAGCCGCGTGGCTGGACGGCGGCATCGACGGGGTGGGCCTGCGCCTGAGCGATGGTGTGCTGGAGGTGAACAGCCCCCGCGCGATGCTCGGCCATGGGGATGGCTGGCTGTCCACGGGCGACGTCGTGGAGGTGCGCGGCGATCGTGCGCTGTTCGTCGGGCGGCTGGACGGTCGGATCAATGTCGGCGGGGTCAAGGTTTCGCCGGAGGTGGTGGAGCAGGTGCTGTTGGACGTGCCGGGCGTGCAGGACGCCTTGGTACAGGCCGCCGCCAACCCGGTGACCGGCCACATCGTGACCGCTCTGGTGGTCCCGGCGCCGGGGGCGGAGGAGGCCGCTTTGCGCGCCGCGATCCGCACCGCCGTCGCCGATCTGCCGCCGGCCGCGCGCCCCCGTCTGGTGACCATGACCGGGAACATCGCCCTGGGAGCGGCGGGCAAGAAGACGCGGAAGGGCACGGCATGAGCGCCAAACGGCACGTCATCGTCACCGGGGGGAGCCGCGGGCTGGGGCTGGGGATCGTCGAGGCGCTGCTGGCCGAGGGCTACCGCGTCTCCACCTGCAGCCGCGCGCCGAGCGAGGCGTTGGAACGGCTGGCCGGGCCGGACCTGTTCTGGCAACCCTGCCGCATCGGCGACGGGGACGAGGTGCGCGCCTTCATGGACGCCGCCCTGGACCGGGGCGGCGGGTCGCCGCTCTGGGGGCTGGTCAACAACGCCGGCATCGCGCGCGAAGGGGTGCTGGCGACCTTTCCCGAGATCGACGTCGAGGAGGTCATCCAGGTCAACCTGACCGGCGCCATCCAGGTCGCCCGCGCCTTCCTGCGCGCCAAGCTGGTGAAGCGGGGGCCGGGGCGGATCGTCAACATCTCCTCGATCATCGGGCAGCGGGGCTACAATGGACTGTCCGCCTATTCGGCGTCGAAGGCGGGGCTGGACGGGCTGACCCGAGCGCTGGCGCGCGAGGTCGGGCGGCTCCAGGTCACCGTCAACTCGGTCGCGCCCGGCTACCTCGCCACCGAGATGTCGGGCACGCTGGCCGAGGGGCAGCGCGACCAGATCGTCCGGCGCACGCCGCTCGGCCGGCTGGGCGAGGTGGCCGACGTGGTGCCGGTGGTCCGCTTCCTGCTGGGCGACGGAGCGGGCTTCGTGACCGGCCAGACCATCGTCGTCGACGGCGGCATCACCGGCTGACGGAAGGAGGCGCCCCATGGTGGCCAGCGTGATCGAGGGCGTCGCCCTGGCGGGAATCGTCGCCTGCGTTCCGGAACGGCGCGAGACGGTGGAGGATCTGGCAGCCCGTTTCGGCGAGGACGCCGCCCGCCGGATCGCCAAGGCGACGGGCATCGAAGCCCGCCACCTCGCCCCCCCCCATCAATGCACCTCCGATCTGGGGGAGGCCGCGGCGCGGCGCCTGCTGGACCGGCTGGGCTGGGCGGCGGACAGCGTCGATCTGCTGGTCATGGTCACCCAGACCCACGATCACATCCTGCCGGCCTCGGGCTATCTGCTCCACCATCGGTTGGGGCTGGGCAAGGGGGCGGCGGTGCTGGACCTGACCCTCGGCTGCTCGGGTTACGTCCACGGCTTGTGGACCGCTTCGGCGATGCTGAAGGCGGCGGGCGGGCGGCGCGCCCTGCTGGTCGCGGGCGACACGACATCGCGCGTGCTCGACCCCGACGACCGCACGGTGGCGCCTCTGTTCGGCGACGCCGCCACGGCCACGGCGCTGGTCGCGGAGGAGGGGCGCTTCCCCATGGCCTTCGCGTTGGGCAGCGACGGCGCCGGCGCACCGTACCTCGCCGTTCCCGGCGGCGGCCTCCGGCGGCCCGGCGAGCCCGCGCACCTCTTCATGGACGGCACCCAGGTCTTCGCCTTCACGCTGCGGGAGGTGCCGGGGAACATCCGCGCCGTTCTTGAGCATGCCGGCTGGACGATGGAGACGGTGGACCGACTGGTCCTGCATCAGGCCAACGCCCAGATGATCCGCCACCTTGCCCAGAAGCTCGGCGCCACGCCCGACCAGACCGTGCTCGGGCTCGCCGGATTCGGCAACACCAGTTCCGCCTCCATTCCCCTGGCGCTGGCTTCCGAACTGGGAGCGGCGTTGTGCGGCGGTCCGTTGCGCCTCGTCCTGTCGGGATTCGGCGTCGGCTGGTCCTGGGGAAGCGTGGCGCTGACCGCCGGTCCGCTCGCCGTCTGCGAGGTGATGGCGCTTCCTGCAAGCCCGGCAGAATCTGCCGGGTCGGAAGCACAACCGGCAAAGGGTGCCGGGCGAGAGGCAATTCTTGCCGGGCACCCGGCAAAAATTGCCGAGTCCTGATTTGCCCGGAGGCAGGAACTGCCTCGCCCGGGCGGCAAATTCGATCTGGCCCATTTTTTGCCTACCGGTAGCCCGAGGGAATTAGTCCCTCTCCGTGCGCGCACCGTCGTACGGACTGACATCCTCCAAAAGGAGTGACTCCATGGCTACCAGCGACATCTCCCTCTCGTCGTCGATGCGCACGAACCTGCTGCAGCTGCAGGGCGTCCAGGACTCGATCGCGAAGAAGCAGAACATCCTCTCGACCGGCAACAAGATCAATTCGGCGCTCGACGGCCCGACCTCGTTCTTCGCCGCGAAGAACCTGACCCAGCGCGCCGGCGATCTGACCGCGCTGAAGGACACGATGGGTCAGGCCATCAGCACCATCAAGGCCGCCGACAAGGGCTTGACCTCGATCGACGACATGATCGAGCAGGCGCGCGGCCTGACCACCGCCGCCTATTCCGCGCTCGGCACCGACGCCGGCTCCGTCGCCACCCGCAAGTCGCTCTCCAACCAGTTCAACGCGCTGAAGGAGCAGATCGACAAGCTGGCCGGTGACTCCGCCTACGGTGGCAAGAACCTTCTGGCCGGCAACGGCCTGCGGCTGGACTCCACCAGCGAATCGCGCCGCGCCGTCAACACCATCCAGGGCATCGAGAACGCCCGCGTCACCAACGTGGTGTCGACCGACACCTACACGGTGCGCGTCAAGGGCGACGGGTCCATCGAGGGCGCGGCCGGCGAGATCAACAGCGCCGAAATGGCCCACGGCCTGGTCGGCCTGAAGCTGTCCGGCACGATGAACACGACGGCGGGCAGCTTCTCCGACGTGCAGATCGAGGTCCGCGGCGCGTCGGGCCGCGAGCGGTCCTTCATCGTCACGGACGGCAACGAGTCCCGCACGGTCACCTACTTCGACAACAGCCAGACCATCGCCGCCAACACGACGACGGCGGCCAAGACGGGCACCCCGCAGATTACCAACGTGACGCTGGGCGGCACGATCGAAGCCGGCGACAGCTTCACCATCACCGTCGAAGACCAGACCTTCACCTACACCGCCACCGCCGGCGACGTGGCGACGGGTCAGAC